>CATKFT010000279.1 GCA_949747745.1 uncultured Clostridia bacterium | reverse complement strand
GCTTTTTTTGAAAGTTCTGTTGCAAGTTTTACACGTTGTGCTTCTCCTCCTGAAAGTGTTGTTGATGGTTGTCCTAGTTTTATATATCCTAGTCCTACATCATTTAAAGTTTGTATTTTTTGTTTTATTTTTGGTACATTTTCAAAAAATGTTACTGCTTCTTCTACTGTCATGTCTAATACATCCGCAATTGTCTTCCCTTTGTATTTTACCTCCAATGTTTCCCTATTATATCTTTTTCCCTTACATACTTCACATGGAACATATATATCTGGCAAGAAATGCATTTCTATTTTTAATATTCCATCTCCAGAACATGCCTCACATCTTCCTCCTGGCATGTTAAAACTAAATCTCCCTTTTTCATATCCACGTAATTTTGCTTCATTAGTAGTTGCAAATATTTCACGTATACTATCAAATACCCCTGTATATGTTGCAGGATTTGAACGTGGCGTTCTTCCTATTGGTGATTGATCTATATTTATTATTTTGTCTATATTCTCTAGTCCTTTAACTTCTTTACACTTACCTGGCTTTTCATTTGAGCCATTTAAAACTTTTGCAATATTTTTATATAGAACTTCATTAACTAATGTACTTTTTCCAGAACCTGAAACACCTGTTATACATGTAAATAGACCTAATGGAAATTTTACATTTATGTTTTTTAAGTTATTTTCTGTAGCTCCAATTACTTCAATTGCTTTACCTTTTGATTTTCTTCTTTTTTTAGGAACTACTATCTTCTTTCTTCCACTTAGATACTGTCCTGTAATAGATGTAGAAATTTTCTTTATTTCCTCTGCTGTTCCTTGTGCCATTACTTGCCCTCCATGTACACCCGCTTCTGGTCCTATATCTATTATTTGGTCTGCTGCATACATTGTGTCTTCATCATGTTCTACTACAATTAATGTATTTCCTAAATCACGTAATTTTTTTAAAGTTTGTATTAATTTGTCATTATCCCTTTGATGTAAACCTATACTTGGCTCATCTAGTATATATAATACACCAGTTAAACCGAGAACCTATTTGTGTTGCAAGACGTATACGTTGTGCTTCCCCTCCAGATAATGTACCTGCTCCTCTTGATAATGTTAAATATTCTAAGCCTACATCTATTAAAAACTGTAATCTTTGTTTTAGTTCTTTAAATATTAAATCTGCTATCATAGCTTCCTTTTTTGTAAGCTTTAATGATTCTAAATATTCCTTTATTTTTACAATAGACATATCTGTTAATTCATTTATATTTTTATCTCCAACTTTTACTGCTAAACTTTCTTCTTTTAATCTTGCACCATGACAAGTTTCACATGGACTATAGCTCATATATAATTCATAAAAATCTCTCATACCTTGAGATTTTGTTTCATTATAACGTCTATTTAAAGTTGGTATAACCCCTTCAAAGGGTACTTTAAATTTTCTTGTTCCG
>CATKFT010000278.1 GCA_949747745.1 uncultured Clostridia bacterium | reverse complement strand
TGATAGAACAAGATAGCAAACAAATAGCAGAACAAGAAAACAAACAAATGATAGAACAAGATAGCAAACAAATAGCAGAACAAGAAAACAAACAAATGGTAGAACAAGATAGCAAACAAATAGTAAAACAAGAAAGTAAGCAAATAGCAAATAAGTCAAAAGAGCAACTAAAAAAAGAGCCAATAGAACAATCAGTAAACGAAAATACAATTCAAGAACTAATAAACATTATAAATAATTTAATTGAAAAAACAGATTTTAGCAAACTATATGATTATGAGAAAAGGCTATTTTCAATAGGATTTAATATAGAAGAAAATAAGTTAACAGATTCATATTATGATTTACTAGCATCAGAAGCAAGGCAAGCAAGTTTAGTTGCAATAGCAAAACATGATATTCCATCAAAACACTGGCAAAATTTAAGTAGAACTTTAACCACAATGAATGGATATAAACGGACTTGTATCTTGGTCTGGAACAGCATTTGAATATCTAATGCCAAATGTAAACATACCTAAATATGAAGGAAGTTTAATTTCAGAATCTTGTAAATTTTTATTAATGAGTCAGAAAGAATATGGAAAAAAATTAGGAATACCATGGGGAATATCTGAATCAGCATTTAACTTAAAAGACTTAAATTCAAATTATCAATATAAAGCATTTGGGATACCTTGGCTTGGCTTAAAAAGAGGGCTTGCAGATGAAATGGTAGTATCATCATATGGTTCAATACTTGCAATACAGGACATACCAAAAGAAGTAATAAACAATTTAAAAGAGCTAGAAAAGCAAGGTATGAAAGGAAAATATGGTTTTTATGAAGCAATAGATTATACACCATCAAGATTAAGAAGTAAGCAAAAATATGAAGTAGTAAAAACATATATGGCACATCATCAAGGACTAATACTTTTATCAATAAATAACTTAATAAATAGCAATATTTTACAAAAACGATTTATAAAAAATCCAGAAATAAAAGCAGTAGATATATTATTACAAGAGAAAATGCCAGAAGATGTAATAATAACAAAAGAGAAAAAAGAAAAAATACAAAAGCTAAAAAATATAGATTATGAAAATTATACAGAGAAAATATTTACAAAACTAAATCCAGAATTAAATAATTACAATGTAATTGCAAATGATAATTATGTAGTATGTGTAAATGAATTTGGAGAAGGATTTAGTAAATATGAAAATATTTTAGTAAATAGATACAAAGAAACTCGGAGATTATCCACAAGGAATAATGTTTTATATTAAAAACATAAGAACAAAAAAAGTATGGAATACAATATATGAAAATTTTGGAGAAAAACCAGAAAAATATGAAGTATCATTTATGCAAGACCAAGACAGATTTACAAGAATAGATGACAAAATAGTAACAACTTTAAAAATAATAACAGCACCAGAATCGCCAGTAGAAATAAGAAATTTAGAAATAAAGAATAATGGAAATATTGAAGAGACATTAGAAATATCTAGCTATTTTGAACCAGTTTTAAGTACAAAAGAACAAGATTATTCACATATGAGTTTTAATAAATTATTTTTAAAATATGAATATTTAGAAGATACAAATACAATACTTGTGAAAAGGAATAAAAGAGGAGATTCTGAAGAAATTTATTTAGGAGCAAATTTATATACTGAAAATGAAACAATAGGAGATTTAGAATATGAAATAGATGGAGAAAAGCTAAATGGAGGATTGGTGGAAGTACCAAGTGCTATAAAAAATTCAATACCATTTTCGAAAACTTTAGGACTAACAGTATCACCAATAGTAGCTTTAAAAAGAACTATGAAAATAAAACCAGGAGAAAAAATAGTTTTAAATTTAATAATATCAGTATCAAAGAACCAAGAAGCAGTAGAAGAAAATATAAAAAAATATATAAATCAAGAAAATATAAAAAGAGCATTTGAATTATCAAAAGTAAGAGTAGAAGAAGAGGCAAGATATCTAGGAATAAAGGGAAAGGATATAGAAAACTATCAAAAAATATTATCATATTTAATAGTACAAAACCCAATGAAAAAGTTATATTTTAAAAATAAAAAAGAATTACCATTTTATGAGGTACAAGATTTATGGAAATATGGAATATCTGGGGATTTACCGATTTTACTTGTAAAAATAAAAGATGTAAATGATTCATATGTAATAAAAGAAATATTAAAGGCTTATGAATTTTTTAGGGTGAAAAATATAGAAATTGATTTAGTAATACTAAATGAAGAAGAAAATGTATATGAAAGATATGTAAAAGAAGCGGTTGAAACAGAAATTTTAAATAGACATTTAATGTATTTATTAAACCAAAAAGGTGGAATTTTTATATTAAATGCAAATGAAATAGAAGATATAGATTTATTTGAATTTAGAGCAAATTTAATAATAGATGCACATTTAGGAAATATAAAAACATTTATAAAAGAATTAGAAGAAGAATATCTTGAAACAATACCTAAAAGGAGTGAACAAATAAAATATTATAAACAAGCATCAGAATATGAAAAAAGGACTAATTTAATAGATACTAAAAACCTTAAATATTACAATGAATATGGAGGGTTTTCAGAAAATGGAAAAGAATATATAATAAAAATGACAAAAGAAGTAAAACCACAAGTACCATGGAGCCATGTGCTTACTAATAAAAATTTTGGAACAATAATAACGAACAACAATTCAGGATATACATGGTATAGAAATAGTAGATTAAACAGAATAACAAAATGGTCTAATGAAACAGTTTTAGATACACCTAGTGAAATAATATATATAAAAGATAAAGAGTATGGAAAAACATGGAGTTTATGTCCAAATATAAATAATGATGATGAAGAATATTATATGACATATGGATTTGGATATGCGAAATTCTTAGCTATGAGAATGGGGCTATTACAAGAGCAAGAAACTTTTGTACCAGTAAACGATAATGTAAAAGTAAATATATTAAGATTAAAAAATACAACTAAAGAGAATAAAGATTTACAACTTGTGTATTATATAAATCCAGTATTAGGAGAAGATGAAATAAAAACTAGTGGATATATAAATATAGATTATGACAAAAATTCTAATATAATTTATGCAAAAAATTTATATGCAAGTGATATGAAAAATCAAGATGTATATATATCAAGTAGTGAAAAAATAAAATCATATACAGGAAATAAAAAGAGTTTTATTGGAAAAGGTACAATGAAAAATCCAGAAAAGTTACAAACTTACGATTTAGGAAATGAAAATGGAATTCGGAGGTCCAGCATGTGTTTGTATAGAAGTAAATGTAGAACTAAAAGCATTTGAAGACAAGGAATTAATATTTGTATTAGGTGCAGTAGAAGAAAATGCAAAAGATATAGCATATAAATATACAATAGTACAAAATGCAAAAGAGGAATTAGAAAATACAAAAAGATATTGGAATGATATTTTAAGAAAAACAACAGTAAAAACACCACAAGAATCAATGAATATAATATTAAATGGATGGCTAAGTTATCAAACAATTACAAGTAGATTATGGGCAAGAAGCGGTTTTTACCAATCAGGAGGAGCATATGGATTTAGAGATCAATTGCAAGATACAATGGGGATGAAATATATTTCACCAAATTTTATGAAAGAGCAAGTATTAAAACATGCTAAACATCAATTTATAGAAGGAGACGTAGAACACTGGTGGCATGAAGAAACCTTAAGAGGAATTCGTACAAGATTTTCAGATGACTTATTATGGCTACCATATGTAACAGCAGAATATGTAAGATTTACTAATGATATTTCACTATTAGAAGAAAAAGTACCATATGTAACAGGAAAAGTATTACAAGAAAATCAAGATGAGGAATATGATATTCATATAATAGGAGACTATGAAGAAACAATATATGAACACTGTATAAGAGCAATAGAAAAAGGTATAAATTTAGGAGAACATGGAATACCAAAAATTGGTTCAGGAGACTGGAATGATGGTTTTAGTACAGTAGGAAATAAAGGAAAACGGTGAAAGTATATGGCTAGGATTTTTCTTATATGAAGTACTAAATAGATTTATACCAATATGTGAGTTAAAACAAGATAATGAAAAGATGGAAAAATATAGAAATATACAAAAAGAATTAAAACAAAACTTAAACACACATGGTTGGGATGGAAGATGGTACAAAAGAGCATA
>CATKFT010000277.1 GCA_949747745.1 uncultured Clostridia bacterium | reverse complement strand
TATTTTTTCCTCCGTTTTCTTTATTATATTTTTATTTACAAAAAAAGTAAAGTGCATAAGTTTGGTACCTTTTACTTACACACTTTATTTTACACTATCTTTATATCACTAATTTTACCTGTTAATATTCTTTTTTCTTCTTTACTTCTCATTATTCTTTGATTGTTAATTCATTTATATTTTTCAATCCTCAATAAAAAAGCACCTACCTTTTTAGATAAATGCTATATAATATGATTAATGTTTTCTAATCTCCAATATATATAGGAGTTTCTGTTAAAATTCCTTGTTCTTTATCCCAAAGTTTTATTTTATTACCTTTACTATCAATTAGATAAACATATTTTGTATCATCATCAATTTCTGCTTTACAAAAAGATCTAGATTTATTTCTACTCAATTTAAATATTCCTACTACCTTCATATAAACTGCTTTATTTTCTGTGTCTTTAACAACATCGTAGTCCCAACAGAATGGTTGAAGAAAAGTAACATCGCTAGTCATTTCATAGCATAAAGTTTTATTGCCATTCAATTCACCCATTCCCATATAACATATTTCTACATCTGTTACATTCATATAAAAATTATTATTGAGAAGAAATTTACTACCAATAATGAAAATATCAAATATAACAAGTATAGTTATTATAACAGCAATAATAATAGAAAATTTTTTCTTTTTTCTATAACCCTTTAAATAGTCTATCTCTTCATCTTGATTAAAAACTTTTTCTATATCTTTTTCTTTACTCATATCCATCAACACTTTTCTACATTCTTTACATGTTTGCATATGGCTTTCAACCAAGTTATTTGATTCTTTACTCAATAATTTGTCAATATAACTTGGAAGTAAATCTTTAATAATGTTACAATCTACTAATTTCATAATAAATCCTCCTTACTTAATTTTTGCCTTCCTCTAAAGAATGTAACTCTTGCCCAGTTTTCATTTCTATGTAATAACTTTCCAATTTCTTTAAATGTCAAATCTCCTGTCAATCTTAAATACATTACTTCTCTAGTATTAGCATCTAATTTTTGAATAGATTCATATAATTTCAATTTACCATTATTACTAATATATTCTTCCTCAATATCTTTACTATCTACTATATCTAAGTTATCAATGGGTATAGTTTGTATTGTAATATTTTTCTTTGTTTTCTTATATAAAACTTTTTTTGAAATTGAACGAAGCCATACAGAAATTTCACAGTCACCACGGAATTTATTTAGTTGGTCTATTGCTATAACAAATGTTTCTTGCATAATTTCCTCTGATAACTCTAAACTTCCTGTAATAAGAAAAATATAATTTTTTATTAAATTAGCATATTTTTTATAAATTTCTTCCATATTTTCCATTACTTTTTACCCTTCTATAAATATAGTGTCAAATTTTGCTAAATTCGTTACAAATATTTATATAAAAAAGAAGAAATATAAATATTTCTTCTTCAAAACTTTAAAAATTCTTTCCAGTTAATCTCTCATAAGCATCAATATATTTAGCTCTTGTTGTATTAATAACATCTTCAGGAATAGGTGTAGGATTTAATTCATCCCATTTATTTTCCTTTAACCAATCCCTCATATATTGTTTATCAAAACTCTTTTGAGAACGTCCTACTTCATAATCACTAGCAGGCCAAAATCTACTAGAATCTGGAGTTAAAACCTCATCTGCTAAAACTAAATTACCATTTTCATCTAAACCAAATTCAAACTTAGTATCAGCAATAATAATACCCTTTGTGGCAGCATATTCAGCACATCTTGAATAAATCTCTATAGAAATATCACGAACTTTTTTTGCAAGTTCTTCACCAATTAGGTTAACAGTTTGTTCAAAACTAATATTTTCATCATGGCCCTCAGCAGCTTTTGTAGAAGGAGTAAAAATAGGATTAGGAAGTTTTTCTGATTCTTGTAAACCTTGTGGTAATGTAATACCACAAACAGTACCATTTTCTTTATAACTCTTCCAACCAGAACCTGTAATATATCCTCTTACAATACACTCAATAGGAAGCATTTGTAATTTCTTAACAAGCATACTTCTTCCTTCAAATTCTGACCCCATAAACTTTTCAGGAAAATCAGAAGAACTAGTTGAAACTACATGATTATTAACAAAATCTTTAGTAAAATTAAACCAAAATTCGGAAATTTTATTCAAAATTTTTCCCTTATCAGGAATAACATTTGGCAAAATAACATCAAAAGCAGAAATTCTATCAGAAACAACAAGCATAAGTTTATCATCATCTACTTCATAAATTTCACGAACTTTACCACTACTAATCTTTTTCATAAAAACCTCTTTTCTGCCTATATTTAGGCAATTTAAAATAATTAAAATAAAATATCAGTTACACATAGTAAGTATTTCTTTAAATACTTACACTTTCTTAAAAAATATAACCTGCCACTATTAAAAAATTAAATACTTACTTTTAATAGATTATATATGTTTTATTATAGTGCTTTTCTATTTTTTTTAAGTTACATTCCGAGCTAAATAAGCTTCATACCCTAAGTTTTGTAATTTCTCGTCCTTTTTAGTCACTGCATCCTTTAAAGAAGATTTAAAATTAACAAGTTTTTCTTTAATATCATCATTTCCAACAGCAAGTATAGAAGTAGCAAGAATAGCAGCATTTTTTGCTCCATTAATAGCAACTGTAGCAACAGGAATTCCGAGATGGCATTTGTACAATGGAATACAAAGAATCCACACCACTTAAAGTCTTAGAATGAATAGGAATACCGAATTACAGGAACATGTGGCACCATTGCTGCAAAAACACCAGGTAAATGAGCTGCTCCACCGAGCTCCTGCAATAATAACTTTAACACCATTTTCTTTTAAAGCTTCAGCATATTCCATAGCTTTTTCAGGGGTTCTGTGAACAGATAAAATCTTCATTTCATAAGAAATACCAATATCATCTAAAAATTTGGCAGCATCTTTCATAATAGATAAATCAGAATCACTACCCATAATAATAGAAACATCAAAATTTTTCATTAAAAATCCTCCTAAAACTATAAACTAACCATATTATACCATCTATGTAGAAATTTGTCAGTATTTTTTTAATTTTATTTTCTTCTACTACCCATAATACCAATAACATCCCTAGAAGCCTTATTTGCAATTCCAAAAGTTTCATAAACAAATTTAGAATTAATAACATCAGCATAAGCATATTGTTTAATTACAGTTGCAAAAAAGGCATCACCTGCACCAGAAGAATCAACTACATTTGCAATAACTTCAGGACTTTGATCAATTGTTACAAGTTTTCCATCTTCTCTAAAAATAAAACTAGCACCTTTTTTCCCTTTAGTAATTACTAGTAAGTCTAAATTAAGTAAATCAAACAACTCAAGTTCATTTGAAATCTGAAGCCTTTCAAATAATAAACTTGTAACATTATTATTAAGCTGTATTAAATTTGCAAGTTTTAAAAATGATGTCAAATACTGTTTCGAAAAATGCTCAATAAAACGATAATGACCAATATCAAGGCAAACTTTTTTAGTAGAAATACTATTCAAAAAATTCAAATTAACTAACTCAAATTTGTCGAGCAAAACATAAACATCTTTACTCTTAAACCAATCAGGAAGATTAGTTGGCAAATCATCTCTAAAATAAAAAGTACGTCTATTTGTAATAGGAGAATACCAACTATGAATAATAGTATCATCACCAAGTTCATTTTCACATGGAATAATAATATTCATAATAGAAGTAGAAATATCAGTACGTTTTACTAAAGAACAATCTACACCATATTTAGTAAGAGAAGAAATAGAAATATCACCTTCAGGGTCGTTACCACAACTACCAACAGCAAAACAACTTTCACCCATATATGAAAGATTATATAAACTATTCCAATTGCTACCACCACCATCTTGTTTAATTAAATTTAAATTTCCATCATAAACTTTATCTAAAATAATATCTCCATGAGACACAAAAACTTTATTACTCATGACAAAACTTCTTCCTTTCTATTTTCAAACATTAATTACAATTTTCATTAAAAAATAATGAAATTATAACTATAAATATACAATAAAACAAGAAAAAAGTCAAAAAAGAGTATGACTAGCATTACAGGATATAGGTTTAGAAAAAAAGGTTAAATATAAATATTAAAAATTTTAAATATTTATATTTAGTTTTTTCTAAGAAGTTTAGTACAAAAAACAATT
>CATKFT010000276.1 GCA_949747745.1 uncultured Clostridia bacterium | reverse complement strand
CTAGAACTATGCTATGAAGCACTAATGTGCAGACACTACGCACTACTTGGAACAAAAACAGACACAAGCCCAATACACTGGAAATATGGAGCAATAGCAAGACTAGAATCTGGAGAAACAATAGATAAATTATTAAAAGGAGGATACTCAACCATTTCACTTGGATACATAGGATTATATGAAGTAACAAAACTAATGAAAGATGTAAGTCACACAAGTGGAGAAGGAGAAGAATTCGCCTTAAAAGTAATGAATCACTTAAGGCAAACAACAGACAGATGGAAAAAAGAAACAAACATAGGATTTGCATTATATGGAACACCAGCAGAAAGCCTATGCTATAGATTTGCAAGAATAGACAAAGAAAAATTCGGAAGTATAAAAGACATAACAGACAAAGGATATTACACAAACACATACCATGTAGATGTAAGAGAAAAAATAGACGCATTTGCAAAACTAAAATTTGAAAGCAAATTTCAAAAAATATCATCAGGAGGAGCAATATCATACATAGAAATACCAAACATGAGAAACAACTTAAAAGCACTAGAAGAAATAGTGAAATTCATATATGACAACATCCAATATGCAGAATTCAATACAAAATCAGACTACTGTCATATATGTGGGTTTGATGGAGAAATAATAATAAACAAAGACAATGAATGGGAATGTCCACAATGTGGAAACAAGGACCACAACAAAATGAATGTAACAAGAAGAACATGTGGATACTTAGGAGAAAATTTCTGGAATGAAGGAAAAACAAAGGAGATAAAGTCAAGAGTACTACATTTATAAAATTAATACTTTAAAATAAAATATATTAACATCTGGAAGCGGACTGCAAAAGAAATAAAAGGAGGAAAACTAAAAATGCACTATGCAACAATAAAAGAATGTGACGTAGCAAATGGACCAGGCGTAAGAGTAAGCCTATTTGTAAGTGGATGTAACCATCACTGTAAAGGCTGTTTCAACGAAATAGCATGGAACTTTAACTACGGAAACGAATTCACAGAAGAAACAATAGATAAAGTAATAAAAGACTTAGATAAAGATTACATAGAAGGATTATCACTACTAGGAGGAGAGCCATTAGAACATGCAAACCAAAAAGGACTATTACCACTAATAAAAAAAGTAAAAGAAAAATTCCCAGAAAAAAGCATATGGTGTTATACAGGTTTTGACTTTGAAAAAGATGTAATGGGAAACATGTATAAAAATTGGGAAGAAACAAAAGAACTAGTAGAAAACATAGATGTAATAGTAGATGGAAAATTTGAACAAGAATTAAAAAATCCATCACTAAAATTCAGAGGATCTGAAAACCAAAGGCTAATAGACGTACAAAAAAGCATGAAAGAAAACCAAATAATATGGGCAGATGTAGATGATAGTGAGATGAAAAAAGCAAATTAAAGTAAAAATGTTGCATTTTATGCAACATTTTTACTTTAACTTAGAAATTGCAAAAGTTAATTAATATAACAAAATTAGTGTTATATAATAAAAATGATGTCACAATATAAAAGTAAAAAAGAACAAGTAGTAATAATACTATAAAAAATCTCCGTTCTCCAAGAGGTTATAGTGAGATTGGTTTAAATAAAAAACGTAACACACTATACCATAGGACAGAAAGAACATCGCTTCGCTAAATAGGGTCGAACTCGTTTTTTATAGTATTATTACTACTTGTTCAAGTAATTATTAACTAAAACTATTATATATTATTATTGTAAGTGCAAAATTGTATAATTGTATATTTTTATTTTACACTAATGTTTAGTAACAAAAAACAACAAAAAATTCCAAAAAAATATATACAAAACATAAATAAATGATATAATAAAGAAGCAAGTAGAAATAAAAAAGCTAAAATTAAAAAAGTAAATTTTTTATATCTATATAAAACTTGCAAGTAAACCTAGAAAGGAAAGATTTTTTATGGAAAACATCAAAATATTTGCATGCAAATCAGCAGAAAAATTCACAAAAGAAATATGCGACTGTTTGGAATTACCAATAGGAAAAATCGAATCAATGAAATTTAAAAATGACAACAACTTTGTACAAATATTAGAAACAGTAAGAGAACAAGACGTATACATAGTACAAACAACAGAACCACCAGTAAATGAAAGAGTAATGGAATTACTAATAACAGTAGACGCAGTAAAAAGAGCATCAGCAAGAAGAGTAAACGTAGTATTACCATACTACATATACTCAAGATCAGACAAAAAAGATCAACCAAGAGTACCAGTAACAGCAAAACTAATGGCAAGTTTAATAGAAGCAGCAGGAGCTGATAGAGTAATAACATGTGACTTACATAATCCAGCCATACAAGCATATTTTAATATTCATTGTGATAGACTATCAGCACAGAATCTACTACAAGCATACTTCAAAGAAAAAAATTTAAAAGATATGGTAATAGTAGCAACAGATGCAGGAAGTTCAAAAAAAGCATACAAATATTCAGAATACTTTGAATGTCCAATAGCACTTATAGATAAAAGAAGAGAAGGAAATGATGACAGAGCAATAGCATCAACAGTAATAGGAGATGTAAGAGGAAAACAAGCAATAATATTTGATGATGAAGTAGACACAGCAGGATCAATGATAGAAACAGCAAATATATTAAATCAATTTGGAGCAAGTGAAATATATGCAGGATGTACACATGGAGTACTATCAGGACCAGCAATAGAAAGAATAAAAAATTCACCTATAAAAGAATTAGTAGTAACAAACACAATACCAATACCAGAAGAAAAGAAAATAGACAAAATAACAGTATTATCAATGGCACCACTATTTGCAGAAGCAATAAAAAGAATAAACGAAGCAAAACCATTAGGAGACTTATTTAAAATAGAGTAAACAAAAATCAAATGTAAGTATTGACAACTATACATTTAATAGAGTATAATGTTATTCGAATTAGAAATAGGGAAAACAACAAACAAAAAAACAAAGCAAACCCTTACTAAAATTACATACTGTGTTTAACACCGGAAGGAGGGGAAAACATGTCAGAGGTAAAAGTAAATAATGGAAATATAGAAGATGCATTAAAAAGATTTAAAAGACAATGTGCAAGAAATGGAGTATTACAAGAGGTACGTAAAAGAGAGCACTATGAAAAACCAAGTGTAAAAAGAAAGAAAAAGTCAGAGGCAGCAAGAAAAAGAAAATTTTAAATTAAGAAATATAAGTTGAAAGTTAGAGTGAAGAAAAAGACGATAATTTTCAACTTTTTGATTTTATTTATAAAGCAGTAACACTAAAATTACAAAAGCTTAGAAAAAATTTAAAAAATAGTATTTTTCTAAATAATCTTCTAATCTGGCATACAATTAAAAAAATTCTAGATAAAAAGATTAAGAGAAAGGTAAGAAAGGGATGAAAAACATGTTAAAAGAAAAATTATTAGAAGACTTAAAAATCTCAATGAAAGAAAAAAACGAAATAAGAAAAAATACAATACAAATGGTAAGAGCAGCAATATTACAAGTAGAAAAAGACAATAACATAACAATAGAAGACGAAAAAATAATAGAAATAGTAGCAAAAGAAGCCAAAAAAAGAAAAGATTCACTAAACGATTATGAAAAAAGTGGAAGAGAGGACCTAATAGAACAAGTAAAACAAGAAATAGGAATACTACAAGAATACTTACCAAAACAATTAACAAAAGAGGAAATACAACAAATAGTAAAGAAAATAGTAGAAGAAATAGGAGCATCATCAATAAAAGACATGGGAAAAGTAATGAAAGTAGCAAAAGAAAAAATGGGAGCATCAGCGGATGGAAAAACAATAAATGAAGTAGTAAAAGAAATATTAAATTAACAAAACTGTAGTTGTCAAAAAGCAACTACGGTTTTGTTAATGTTAAAGACTATAGAATAAAATATATTACTGTTACAGTTTACAAAAAATAAATATATTTATATGAAATAGTTATAGTTTTGTTAAAATAATTAAAAAGTATTGTATAAAATTACCAAATTATATTATACTATAAAATATAAGAAAAAT
>CATKFT010000275.1 GCA_949747745.1 uncultured Clostridia bacterium | reverse complement strand
TTGTATTTAATCTTTTATTTTTTATAAATTTATTTGAATTTAATTTTCTTTGTAAAGTTATATTTAATCTTATTGTATTTTCCTTTTATATTCTCTATATACTTCTTCTATTTGCTTTATTCCTGATGTATTTAGTACATAATTATGTTTATCTAATATCTCTTCTATTTCTTCATTTTCTGAAGTTTTATAACAGTTTATAATTGTTATTTTTGATTGTTTTAAATCTTTTACTACTTTTTCTATTATTTCATTTGCAATTTGTATATATCTATTGCTTCCACTTATTATGATGTTTACTGCTTGTCCTTTATTTGTGATTTCTTCTATTTGTTTTTCTATTTTGCTAAATTTAAATGTATTATTACTATTGTAGTTTATTTCTAATATTTTATTTTCTGTTTCTAGTTTTAAATTCATTTTTGATAGTATTTCTTCTACATTTTCTTTTATTCCTTTTTCAAATATAGTTTCTACTTTTTCTTCTTTATCTAATAGTTTATTGATTTGTGGTAATATCATCATTGCCAAATGCATCTCATCCATGCAAAAACTGCATACTTTTGTTACCTTATTCTCTTTCATGTTTTACCCATCCCTTTTCCTTTGTCTTTCAATGGTAAATTTTACCATTATTACAAATATATGTCAATAATATTTCAAAATAAATACTAAAAACTTTTCGACATTTGTTTTGTTTGCCATTTTCAAATTAAAAATCTCCTTTATTACTAGGGATTTTTGATTTATATTCATACTCTTTTTTCATATACATGTATATTTTTTTTATTTTGGTTAATACTTTTTTTAAAGTGATATTTTGGAAATACATATTTTTGATTGGAGGTTTTGTTTTTTGAGTACTTTATTGAATATTATATGTAAAAGAAAAGTAAAATATGCTATCTTAGTTTTGTTTTTACTGTTTTTGTATATTATGGTTTGTATGATTTCTTATGTTAGTGCAGTTTCTTCTGATATACAAAATAGTGTTTTTAGGCTCCATGTTATTGCAAATAGTGATAGTAAAGAAGATCAAGATTTAAAATATATTGTTCGTGATAATGTTTTATCTTATATGAATGAAATTTGTAAATCTGTAAGTTCTAAGCAAGATGCTATTAATATTGCAAATGAACATTTAGAAGATTTTAAAAGAATTGCTCTAGATACTATACATGAAAATGGTTTTGATTATGATGTATCAGTTGAAATAGGTAATTTTTCTTTTCCTACTAAAACATATGGAGATATATCTCTTCCTAGTGGATATTATGATGCTTTAAGAATTAAAATTGGAGAAGCTAGTGGGCAAAACTGGTGGTGTGTAATGTTTCCTCCCCTATGTTTTGTAGATGTTTCTTCTGGTATTGTTCCTGATGATTCTAAAGAGGCTATAAAAAAAGATTTATCAGATGAAGAATTTAGTTTGATTTCTAATGAAAATAATTCTGAAATTAGTTTTAAATTTAAGCTAATAGAATTTTTCCAAAATGCAAGAATTATTACTGCTAAGAATTAATAATATGAGCGTTATTGATGTAACTTTTCAATAATGCTCATTTGTTTTTTATATTATTATTACTAATTGTTCTTTTATACTAAATAAAAATGCCCTACCTCAAGCAAGATACAGTAGATTTTTAGAAGTAACTGTGAATAGTAACATCTATAACATTCTATTAAATAAATTCAAAAAAACTGTTGTATTTAACCTTTTTTTATGGTATATTTTGTACAAGTAGAGTATGTTAATACTCTTTTTTATTATGTAAAAATTGCTATTCGGAGGAATTATTTTGGATAAATTAGTTATTAAAGGCGGGACTCCTTTAAAGGGTGAAGTTTCTATTAGTGGTGCAAAAAATGCTGCTGTTGCAATTTTACCTGCAAGTCTTCTTATTGATGGTATTTGTACTATTGAAAATATACCCAATATTAGTGATGTAAAATTTCTTTGTGATATTATTGAGGCTTTAGGTGCTAAGATTACTTGGATATCAAAAAACGCTATTACTATTGATTCTAGAAACCTTGCTTGTACTAATGCACCTTTAGATTTGACTCGTAAATTTAGGGCTTCTTATTATTTAATTGGTGCTTTACTTGGTAGATGTAAAAGTGTGCAAGTTGGTATGCCTGGTCGGTTGTAAACTTGGTGCAAGACCTATTGACCAGCACATTAAGGGTTTTGAGGCTCTTGGTGCTGAGGTTTTAGTTGAACAAGGTAATATTTCTGCTCATGCTAATAATTTGACTGGTGCTTCTATTTATATGGATATGGTTTCAGTTGGTGCTACTATTAATGTTATGCTTGCTAGTGTTCTTGCAAGTGGTACTACTATTATTGATAATGCAGCAAAAGAACCTCATGTTGTTGATGTTGCAAATTTTTTAAATACTATGGGGGCTGATGTTCGTGGTGCTGGTACTGATGTTATTAAAATTAATGGTGTAGAAAAGCTTTCACGGTAATGTGACTTACTCTGTTGTTCCAGATCAAATTGAGGCTGGTACTTTTATGCTTGCTTGTGTTGCTTCGCATGGGGATTTGGTTATTAAAAATTGTATTACAAAACATTTAGAGTGTATTACTGCTAAGGTTTTAGAAATGGGTGCTCATGTTCATGAAATTAATGGTGATACTCTTCATGTTTGGTGTGATTCAAGAACTAGTAGAGCTAATATAAAAACTTCACCATACCCAGGCTTCCCTACGGATTTACAACCTCAAATGGGTGTTGTTCTTTCTATTTCTGATGGTACTAGTATTATTAATGAAAGCGTTTGGGAATCTAGGTTTCAGTATACAGATGAATTAAATAAAATGGGGGCAAAAATTACAGCTCAAGGTAAAACTGCTTTTTTTGAAGGCGTTTCTAATTTGTGTGGTGCACCTGTTTATGCAACAGACCTTCGTGCTGGAGCTGCTCTTATTATTGCTGGTATTTGTGCTAATGGTGTTACTGAAATCTATAATCTTGAGCATATTGATAGGGGCTATGAAAATATTGAAAATAAATTTAGAAATATTGGTGCTGATATTTCTCGTGTTTGTGAATAAGTTTCCTATATTTTTATTAATGATAAAACTGCATAAAGTAAGTAATATATTTTATTTTCGAAGTATCTACTCTTAGGTTCTACCTTAAAGTATAGCTATAAATTGCTCTAAAAGAGTTGTATGTAAAAATTAATATATTATATTTTATGAGAGTGGATTGCAAAGGAAGAATTTAATTATGTTAAAATTTTGTAGTTTATATAGTGGTAGTACTGGTAATAGTTTGTTTGTAGAAAGTGATAATGCTAAAATTTTAGTTGATTCTGGAGTTAGTGCAAAAAAAATAGAAGATCGGTCTTTCTTCTATCAATATTAACATACATGATATTGATGCAATTTTAGTTACTCATGAGCATTCAGATCACGTGCAAAGTCTTGGTACTATTTCAAAAAAATATAATATTCCTGTTTATGCTAATAGGAAAACTTGGGATGCTATGCCTATTCAAGCTAATAAAATTGATGCTTGTAATGTAAAATATTTTAATACTGATGAAAATTTTGAAGTTGCTGACTTTGTTATTCATCCTTTTAGTATTCCTCATGATGCTATAGATCCTTGTCGGCTTTAACTTTTTTTGTGATAATGAAAAGTTTAGTATTGCTACGGATTTAGGACATATGACAAATAATATCATTTCATGTCTTGAGGCTTCTTCTTTTTTGTGCTTAGAATCAAATTATGATCCTGAAGTTTTGAAATGTTCTAAATATCCATATGTTTTAAAAACTCGTATTGCTGGTCCTAATGGTCATTTATCTAATAATTTGGCTCGGTAAAACTATTGCTCATTTAATTAATTGTGGGTTAGAAACTGTCACTTTGGGACATCTTTCTAAGGAAAATAATTTTCCTGAACTTGCATTAAATACTGTTTACGAAGAATTAGCTATTTCTAATTATTCTAAAAATGATGTTTGTATAAGTGTTGCAAAAAGAGACATGCCTAGTGAAGTATTTAAAATTAATCACTCTTATATAAATTCTAAGGAACTTAGCTTAAATGTATAATGTTTAGTGGGCAATTATGTACTGAACCATCCTTATTAAACTTTTTTGTCTAATAATTTGGGTTCACTTCATTATATACGCCCACTTTTTTCTAAAATTTATTTGCAAATATAATTAATTTTATATTTATAAAAATTTGGAGGTATTGTTTTTTGATTTGTATTAAT
>CATKFT010000274.1 GCA_949747745.1 uncultured Clostridia bacterium | reverse complement strand
GGTAATTATGAATTTAGAAGGTAGATTAATAGCAAATAGATATGAAATGATAGAAAAAGTTGGAAATGGTGGAATGGCAACAGTATATAAAGCAAAAGATCATATACTAAATAGATTTGTAGCAGTAAAAATTTTAAGAGACGAATTTACTACTGATAATGAATTTATAAAAAGATTTCATTCAGAAGCTCAAGCAGTTGCAAGCCTAACAAATCCAAATATTGTAGCAGTATACGATGTAGGAAATGAAGGAAACCTATACTATATAGTTATGGAGCTTGTACAAGGAAGAACACTAAAAGAAATAATACAAGAGCAAGGAAAATTATCTTGGAAATGGTCTTTAAGGGTAGCAATACAAATTGCAAAAGCATTAGAAACAGCGCATAAGAATAATATAGTTCATAGAGATATTAAACCACACAACATAATAATAACAGAAGATGGAACAGCAAAGGTTACAGATTTTGGAATAGCAAAGGCTGTATCAAATTCAACTATAACAGCATTTGGAACAACTCTTGGTTCTGTACATTATTTTTCACCAGAACATGCAAGAGGAGGGTACACAGATGCAAAATCGGACTTATATTCTTTAGGCGTTGTACTTTATGAAATGATAACGGGAAAAGTTCCATTTGAAGCAGATACACCAGTTTCAGTAGCACTAATGCATATGCAAGAAAAACCAATTGAGCCAATAGAATTAACACCTACAATACCAATTTCTGTAAATAAAATTGTAATAAAAGCAATGCAAAAAGATGCAAATTTCCGTTATCAAAGTGCATCAGAAATGCTTAAAGATTTAAATATGGCAT
Organism: uncultured Clostridia bacterium; assembly: GCA_949747745.1. The sequence continues at coordinate 7,445 of CATKFT010000274.1, read as the reverse complement.
TAAAAAATCCAGATGGAGATTTTGTATTTATGCAAGATGCAGAAAGTGATTTTGAAACACAAAGAATACCTACAATGGGAGAAAATATTTCTAAACAAAAAAATAAAAAAGAGGAAAAAGGTTTTAAAGCTTTTATAAAGAAACATAAAGTTTTATCATTCGTTGTAGGAGCAATAGTATTATTTATTTTAACAATAAGTATAACATATTTCGGTTTAAAATTTACAACAGTAAAAGAAGTACAAATTCCAAATTTAGTGGGAGCATCTCAAGCTGAAGCGAAACAAAAAATGGAAGATGCAAAACTTGTATATGTAGAACTAGAACCACAATATAGTCCAGATATACCTGAAGGATATGTAATTAGTCAAGAACCAAAATATATGGATAATTATACAGTAAAACAAAAAACAGAAGTAAAAGTAGTATTAAGTAAGGGGCAAGAACTAACAACAGTGCCAAAAGTAATTGGTATGAAAAAAGAGGAAGCAATTACAGCGTTAGAAGAAAAAAACTTACTTGCGGAAATAATAGAAGAAACAAGTAAAACAGTAGAAGAGGGATATGTTGTAAGCCAAGAAACAAAGGAAAACACAGAAGTAAATGCTGGAGAAACAGTAAAAATACATGTAAGTACAGGAACAGGAATAGAGCAAGTAAGTGTGCCACATGTAATAGGAAAAACTGAAAGTGAAGCAAGAAAATTATTAGAAGATAACAAATTAAAAGTAAAACAAGTAATATATGAAGAAGATAAAACAAAAGATGATGGAAAAGTCTTAAAACAAGATAAAACTGCTGGAGAAACAGTAGATGAAGGAACAGAAATAACATTGACAGTAAATAAAATAGAACAGATAAAAACAGGAAAAGTACAAATAAACTTAAAATCTATAACTGGAGGATATAAAGAACCACAAGGAAATGCAGTTTCAACACAAAAGGAATCTAAAACAGTAGAAGTAGAAGTAAAAGCGGGAGACGATAGAGTTTATAAAGGGACAAAATCAAAAAATGATATATTTGAAGTAGAAGTAAGTGGAATTGGAACAATAACTGTAAAAGTATATATAGATGGAGTTTTAGGAAATAGGCAAAAACAATTTAATCTGAATTCTTCAAGTCTGATTGTTTTTGAATAGACTTAAGTTACAATTATACTATAACTTAGATTATACTAAATATCTATTATGTATGATAATGAAGAGAAAAAATAGTTGATTGGTAGAAGCTACATAATGGAGGTTACAGAGGGGAGTGCTTATTTGTACTCCCCATTAAATAATATTGGAGGAAGTATGCTAGAAGGAGTTATTGTAAGAAATATATCTAATACCTATACTGTGGAAATAAATAACAAATTATATGAGTGTAATGCCAGAGGAAAATTTAAAAACATGGATATTATTCCAGTTGTTGGAGATAGAGTATTAATAGAGTTTATAGAGGAAAATAAAAACATAGCAGTTATTACAGAAATTTTAGAAAGAAGTACTTATATTAAAAGACCTAAACTTGCAAATTTAACAAAGCTTATATTTGTAGTATCTAGTAAGCATCCTAAACCAGATTTATTAATGCTTGATAAACAATTAGCATTTGCTGAATTTTTAGGAATAAATGTAGTTATTGTTATTAATAAAATGGATTTAGAAAAACCAGAAATTATTGAAAATATTGAAACTATATATGAAAAAATTGGTTATAAAGTTATTGTAACAAATGCTAAAACAGGGCAAGGTGTGGACGAATTAAAAGAGGAATTATATAATAACATAAGTGCATTTTCTGGAAATTCTGGTGTTCGGAAAATCTACTCTTTTAAATTCGATATTTGATAAATGTATTACAAAAGAAGGGATAATAAGTAGTAAAAACAAAAAGGGAAAAAATACTACTACTATAATTTCATTATATAAAATAAATGAAAATACATATATAGCAGATACACCAGGTTTTGGAGCATTCGATATATATGAAATACAAAAAAAGGACTTATATAGATATTTTAAAGAATTTCTAGAGTATGAAAAAAAGTGTGAATTTGTAGGATGTACACATATAAAAGAACAAAAATGTGGCATAAAAATAGCATTAGAAGAATGTAATATTTCTAATTCACGATATCAAAATTACATAAAAATATATAATGATTTAAAAGATAAGGAGGAACACAAATGGTAGAAATATCTACATCAATACTTTCTATAAAGAAAGAAGAAAGCACAAAAAAATTTTACGATTTAGAATTAGCCCATACTGATTACTTTCATATCGATGTCATGGATGGGGAATTTGTAGAAAATGATACAAGTAAAATTATGCAAGAATATGCTGAATTAATTAAACAAATATCAAATATACCATTAGATGTACATTTGATGGTAAAAGATATAAAAAAATATGTAGAAGAATATATTGTATTAGAACCTAATATAATAACATTTCATTATGAAGCATTACAGGATGCAAACGAAATAAGCAAAATAGTAAAATACATAAAACAAAATAACATAAAAGTAGGAATAGCAATAAAGCCAAATACAAAACTTGAAGAAATATATAGTATTTTGCCATATGTTCATATGGTATTAATAATGACAGTAGAGCCAGGAAAAGGTGGACAAAAATTGATACTAGATACAATAGAAAAAATAAAAGAATTAAAACAATATACAATAGAAAATAACATAGATATAGATATTGAAGCAGATGGTGGAATAAATATAGAAAATATAGAAAAGTTAAAAGAAGTAGGTATGGATATTGCAGTAGTAGGAACAGGAATTACAAAAACACCAGATTATAAAAAAACAATTCAAGAATTAAAGAAATAAGAAGAATTTGCAATTTAGACCATGTGTTGTAAAAGTATATAAACAAAATCAATGGTTTATTTAAGTGTTTTGAAAAGATAATACGAATTTTAAGAGTATAAAAATGGATATAATATATTATTAATTACGTTTAACAAACTAGTGTGGTATAATTGTTAAACATTGTAAAATGTTCTAAAGAAAAATATATACTAGATAAAATATAAAAACGCTCAAAAATAGGAGTAGGAGGAAAATTTAAAATGAAAGAATTTTTTAAAGTAACTTTAAGAGGAATTGTTAAAGCTGGAATATATATATATTGTAAAATTGTATATAGATTTAAATTAGTTGGTAAAGAAAATATCCCTAAACAAGGTCCTATAATTATATGTGGAAACCATAGAAGTTTTTTAGATCCACCTTTAATAGAAGTAACTTGTGGAAGATATGCAAGATTTCTTGCAAAAGAGGAATTAACTAATAATAAATTTTTAGCATTACTTGGATTTGTTTTTGATGCAATACTAGTAAAAAAAGATTCAAAAGAAGTAAAAGCATTAAAAGAATCTTTACAAACATTAAAAAATGGAGAGTGTTTAGCATTATTTCCAGAAGGAACAAGAAATGGATTACAAAAAGGAGAGAAAGTGAAAGAGGGAGCAGCATTTTTTGCACTAAAAACAGGAACAACTGTAATTCCTGCACGGAATATCTGGTGGGGAAAAGCTCTTTAAAAAGGTAAAAATAGAATATGGAAAACCTATAGATCTATCAAGATATAAAGAAATGTATAAAAATAAAGAAACAGAAAAAGAAGCATTAGAAGAAGCAACAAAAGTTATAATGGATAGCATTATAGAACTTACAAAATAGAATAAAAAATTTATTGTGAATTATTAGTGAATAATTTCTAAAATCTTAATTTTTCATTGACAAATCTTAAGATAAGTTATATTATTTAAAATATAAAAATAAACATATGAGGAGGAAAAAAATATGTTAAAAAACAGATCAAAAATAGTTGTTTTGCTAATTGCTATAATAATGATTGTTTCAACAATAAGTTTTGCAACAGAAGAAACTGCACCAATAAGTGATACATCATCAAATATGCCAGGAGATAATGCAAGAACACAAGAAGATGTAAATAATGGGGAAGAAGGAACAACGCCTACAAGTGAAGAAGGAAGTGAACCAACAGAGGAAGCACCTATAAACGAAGAAGAAACTCCAACAATTGAAGATGAAACTACAGAAGAAATTCACAATGGAGACTTATATTTATGTAACAATAATGTAGTAATGGATAAATTAGTAGATGGAAATGTATTTATTATAGGACAAAATGTTGAAATTACAGGTAGAGTAAATGGTTCTTTGTACGTGATTGCTAATAAAGTAACATTTGGAGAAAATTCATATGTTGTACAATCAATTTATGCATGTGCAAATGAAGTGATTTTAAATGGGGCAACAAATGATTTATATGCAATTGCTAAAAAGGTGGACATAAATTACAATGCATTTATGATTAGAGATTTAAGAGTGAATGCGGATACTGTTAACTTTGCAGGTGGAGTTGGAAGAAATGCATATATAGGAGCAAATAACTTTACATTTGAAACAGAATCTGGAAAATCAGCTATTGTATATGGAAATTTAGAATATACAGCTAATAAAGAATTAGAATTATCTGAAGAACTTGTACAAGGCGAAATAAAATATTCTAAACCATTAGTGGCAACTGGAACATCTGTTGTAGATACTATTTTAGATAAAGTGTTAGAATTTTTAGGAACTTTAGTATTTACTATAGCTATATTTGTATTAATGCTTGTATTTACACCAAAATTTGTAGAAAATTCATTAAATTATGTTGGAAAGAAAACAGCTATATCTTTAGGAATTGGAATATTAGGAATTATTGCTTTGGTATTAATAAGTATTATATTACTATTTAGTTATATAGGTACATTACTTTCTATTGCAATAATAACTTTACTTTCATTAATAATGGCTATTTCATTTAGTATTACAGCTACATGTATAACATACAAATTAAAAGAGAAATTTAAGTTAGACAAAAAATATATGAAATTTGTTATATTATCTCTTGTTACACTTGTTCTTTGGGGATTAAAACAAATACCTTATGTAGGCATGATTATAGGAGCGTTAGTTTTATTTGTTGGAGTTGGAATAATAATGCTAGAATTATATGAAAAAGTTAGAAAAAAAGAGATAAAAGAATAATATAAAAATGGGTTGCAAATATGCAACTCATTTTTTGGAAGCTATAGAAAAATAAGCACAATTAGATGCAGGGGTTACAGCTTGTGAAGATATATTTTCTAAACAGCATTTTCCATCTTTTTGATAAACACAATTAGCAGAACAATTTATGTTTGTCAAAACAATCACCTCTTTATTGCTAGTATTTGTGTAGTTTTAATTTTTATACATAAAATTTAAATTAGTTCTTACATTTAATTTTGTTATTATATGTTAAAATTGATTACAATTATTTTTCCAAGTTTTACAAAAATTACGAACAGTACAATTTTCGCATTTTGGTTTTCTAGCATCACAAGTTTTTCTTCCATGCCATACAAATAAGTGATTAATATCTTTTAAATATTCATCTGGAAAAATTTTTAACAAATCTTGTTCTATTTTTTCAGGTGTAGTCTCAGATGAAAGCCCCAGTTTATTTGAAATTCTTTTAGCATGTGTATCTACTGCAATACCTTTAGGTGTTCCAAAAACTTCAAGCATAATAACATTTGCACTTTTTCTACCAACACCAGGGAGCAATACTAATTCTTCCATTGTATGAGGTACAATACCATTAAAATCTTCTACAATTTTTTGGGCACATGCTTTTATATTTTTAGCCTTATTTTTATAAAAACCACAAGGATGAATTAGTTTTTCAAGTTCAGATAATTCGATATTTATGAAATCTTGTGGAGTAGAATATTTTTCAAATATAGTAGGGGTTACTTTATTTACTCTTTCATCTGTACATTGAGCAGATAGCATAACAGCAACGACTAATTCAAAAGGAGTACTAAAGTCTAAACTACAAGTAGCATCCGGATAGGTATTTTTTAATATTTCTACAAAATTTATTATTTCAGTTTTATTCAATTTCATTGTATCACCTTTTTTCGATATTTTAATATAATAATAATAAGGATTGGGGGTAAGGTATTATGTTTGGAATACTTAAAAAAACTTGTGGAGTATGCTTTATAGGAATAGGTCTTGGAATTTTACTTGTTTTACTACTTCCAATAGCAGGGTGGTTATTCTTGATTGGAATAGCGGTTTTAATATTAGGTTTAATTTGGCTATCATGTTAAAAATATAAGAAGGAGAGTGTTATATATGCAAATAGTGGTTAAGAAAGTACCTAAATTTTTAAGGGGTTTTGTTAAACTAATTTTTGGTATAAAAGAATAATACATAAATTAGGAAAATCTTAGTATAGAATTTGTACCAATAGTTAAAAATGTATAAAATAAAAAAGTAGGGATGCCTACTTTTTTATTTATGCTCTTTTAACTTTTCCTGCACGTAAGCATTTAGCACATACAGTTATTCTTTTTGCTTGGCCATCTACCATAGCTTTTACACTTCTAAGATTTGGCTTCCAAGTTCTACTTGTTCTTTTACTAATATGAGAACGTGTAATACTTAATTTATTTCCATAAGCTAAAGTTTTTTCGCATATTTCACATTTTGCCATTTTAAATTGCACCTCCTATAAAGTTAATAAATTGTCTATTGATTAGTTTAACATATATTCTAAAAAAAAACAAGACTTTATTCTAAAAAAAAAATTTACATAATTTGATTGAAACGAAAGATATATTATGATATAATATTTTACATAAGTCAATTTGAAAACTCTCTCGTGAAATGTTAAATTGGCTTGAAAACAAGAAAGGGTATAGCAAAATGACCAAAAGCAAATTTGTAAAAGGTGTTTTAATTCCAGAATTGGAATGGCTAATGAAAGTAAAAAATGTAGTAGTTCTTACAGAAACAGCCTCATATAATGAAGTAACAGCAATTTTAAGAGGCATTGACTATTCCATATTTAATGAATATATGGAAAAAAGGTTTTCAACAGATTTTGAGGATTTTGTTCCACTTGATATTAAAGATATTCCTCATGAATACGTTGAAACATTTGCATTATATTTGTATGGCAGTGATTTTGGCGAAACTGAAGTTATGCAAGATTGGTTAGAATTACAAGAAGCATTATACCAATCTTCTAAGATTGGGCCAGTAATTGCAAGGAAAATGGATACCCATACCTTAAATGACTTCGAAAGTCTTGCCAAACTTATGTCCGCTTGAGTAAAACATTAAAAACTGAATATTGAGACGAGAGAGTATATAATACGATAAGGCTGGAATCACTTATTTGTGGTGCCAGCTTTATTGTATTGTTTATAGAAAATTGTAATTATAAAAGACACTTATATAGTAGTCATTTATATGAATAAAATATTAATAATTTTGATATATGAATTAAGTTTTAATAAGTAGTATTTATATAGAAGTGTTTATTCTAATGAACTATCATAAATTTATTTTATATTTTAAAAAAGT
>CATKFT010000273.1 GCA_949747745.1 uncultured Clostridia bacterium | reverse complement strand
TTTTCAAAACTATAAATATTTTCTTTTATTTCATTTGTAATATGAGGTATTACTTGAACTGTTCTTCCAAGATAATCTCCTTTTCTTTCTTTATCTATAACATTTAAATAGATTCTTCCTGTTGTAATGCTTGAATTTTTTGTTAAGTTTTCATCAACAAATCTCTCATAATGTCCTAAGTCTAAATCTGTTTCTGCTCCATCATCTGTTACAAAAACTTCACCATGTTCAAATGGGCTCATTGTGCCTGGATCTATATTGATATATGGGTCAAATTTCTGAATTGTTACCTTATATCCTCTATTTTTAAGTAATCTTCCAAGTGATGCTGCAGTTATCCCTTTTCCAAGTCCTGAAACAACTCCACCTGTTACAAAAACATATTTTGTATTCATATTCCTTACACTCCTATCTCTATAAAAACAAAAAACAGATTAAAAAAATTCCTGAAAAATCGGTTTTTTTTTAATCTATCCTTAATTTCTTATGTATTTAGTTTATCATTTATAAAAACAAAATGCAACATTTTTTTACAAAGTTTTATAAACTTTTGTTAATGGATAATATTTTTTTGTACTAAAAATTGTAATTATCTGTATCATTTCTTATTTTATTGTATTATAGAATACCTTGTAGAAACTTTTTTTGTGTAAAACAGCTCTCTTGTCCTTACTTACAAATTTGTGTGTAACAATCTTCTAATATTTTTTATATACTATAATATAAGCATTATAAAATTTTCGGAGGTACTTAAGATATGAATAATATACATTTAACAGATTTACCTATAAATATAACTGGTAAAGTAATAAGTTTAGATTGCACAGGTATGATTAGAAGAAGACTTTTAGACCTAGGTATTGTAAAAAACACTTCAATAACTCCAATTTTAAAAAGCCCTTCTCGGTGACCCTACAGCTTTTTTAGTTCGTGGCAGTACAATTGCTCTTCGTACAGAAGATGCTGAACTTATTGATGTAGTAATAAAATAAAGTTTTTTATAGATAAAATCATTAGTTTTTTATATTCAAATGATTTTATTTTTTTTATCTATATGTTATAATCATTTTAATATAAATTAATTTAGGAGATTTTACATATGAAAAATGAAATTTATGATTTTTATAGTCCATTTAATTTTAAATTATATAACTTAGATCCCAAAGTACAATATCAATTAGGATTGCTTGCTTCTCATGATTTTATGACAAGACAGCATAGTGAAAATGTTGCAAATTTAGTTTATAGAATTTGTGGATACTTACATTGTAATTCAAAATTTACTTTATACTGTACTACCTGTGCATTTCTACATGATATAGGAAAATTATTTATTCCTTTAGAAATCTTAACAAAACCAAGTAGCTTAACTGATGAAGAATTTGAAATTATGAAAAAACATACGACTTTTGGATATGATTTATGCTATAAGGATTTAAGTTTACGTCCTTATGCTGATGGTGCTTTATATCATCATGAAGCTTTAAATGGAACAGGATATCCTAATGGATTAACAAAAAAAGATATACCTTATACTTCGCAAATTATTCGTGTGGCTGATGAATATGATGCAATTGTTAGTAAAAGACATTATAAAACACATATAAATATATCTGAAACTCTTAAAATATTAATTAAAGAATCAAAACCCGAAGAAACTATTAAATCTGTTGCACTTGACCAATTAGCTAAAGAATCAAAAATAGGAAAAATTAATCCTAAAGTTTTAAAAGTTCTTTTTAAAGTAGTTATAGACGATATTATGTATGAAATTGCTTGTATTAAAGAATATTTATCTCATTTGTTAGACGAAGTAGAAAGATTAAAATTAATTAATGATTTTAATGTTAAAATGATTGTTGCAAAAAGTGACAAAAAACGTGAATACTTTTTAAATGGAATGAAAGCATTACTAGCAAAAAATGAAACTATTGAAAATTATAAAGAAGTTCTAGAAGATTACCAAACCGCTATAGATAACAAAAAATATACAATTGCTAAACTTTATGATGAAATTAAAATTATAAAAAAATTAAAAGTATAAGTTTCTTAAAACTATCAATAATAAAAAGATTGTTATAACTACAATCTTTTTATTATTGGTAAATTGAAATTTTAATATGTATTCACATTATATAAAAACTCACATTTACATATTTTTTTCATATAATAAATTATAACTTATTAGGACGGTGATTTTATGGGACTTACTGCCTCTTCTTGTGGTATAAATTTGTTAGATGAAAATATTTTAGAAACTCAAAAGAACTGTGATTATACTATCGCTATTGCTGGTAATCCAAATGTTGGTAAAAGTACAATATTTAATGCATTAACAGGTTTACACCAACATACTGGAAATTGGCCTCGGGAAAACTGTTAGTAATGCATCACGGTATTTGTTCTTATAAAGACAAATCATTTTTGTTAGTAGATATTCCAGGTACATATTCTTTAATGTCTAATTCTTCTGAAGAAGAAATTGCAAGAGATTATATTTGTTTTGGAAATCCAGATGTAACTGTTGTTATTTTAGATGCTACATGTATAGAAAAAAATCTAAATTTAGTTTTTCAAACTTTAGAAATAACAGATAAAGTTGTTGTATGTATTAATTTATTAGATGAAGCAAAGAAAAAAGGAATCGAAATTGATATGAAAAAATTGTCTTCCTTTTTAGGTACTCCTGTAGTTGGAACAATAGCAAGAAAAAAGAAAACTTTAAAAAATCTTTTAGATACTATATATGAAGTTGCCTCTCGGAAATAAAATATGTCATCCAAAACTTGTTAAATATTTTCCTATTATTGAAGACTCTATCAACATGTTAGATGCTAAAGTATACCAAATATTACCAGATAATAGAAAATATCTTTCTAGATGGGTTTGTCTAAAACTAATTGATGGCGATGAAACTATATTAAATTCAATAGAAAACTCTTTTTCTATCGAATTTAACACTGATACTATAAAAATAAAACTAGATGAAATAAAATATTTATTAGAAGAAAATGATATTTGCAAAGATAATTTAAGAGATAAAATGGTTTCTAGTATTATTTTTCATGCAGAAGATATTTGTAATGATGTCATAACTTATAGAAATTCTAACTTTTCTAATAGAGATAGAAAAATAGATAAAATACTAACATCTAAAAGATTTGGAATACCTATTATGATTATATTTTTAGGAATTATCTTTTGGCTTACTATAGCAGGTGCAAATTATCCTTCAAGCTTACTTTCTGATTTTTTTAGATTTATACAAGAAAAGTTAGTAATTCTTTTTAATGCATTTCATGCTCCTACTTGGCTAACTGGTATTTTAATAGATGGTATGTTTCAAACAGTATCCTGGGTTGTATCTGTTATGTTACCACCTATGGCAATATTTTTTCCTTTATTTACAATTCTTGAAGATCTTGGATATTTACCTAGAATTGCATTTAATTTAGATAATTACTTTAAAAAAGCTTGTGCATCTGGAAAACAGGCACTAACCATGTGCATAGGAGTGACAAAATGGGAGATTTTTTAAATCAGCCACTTTGTTTCCTCTTAGTTGACTGAATTGCCTGGGCTTGGTAGCACTACCATATGTAATTATTTTATTGCCTGTAAGTATAATTTTTAGTTCGATTTCATTATCTTGTTTTGTTTCTTTTTTATCTAATTGATTTTTTTGTTCTTGCTTTTTGTTGTTTTGCTTTTGGGTACTATTCTCTTTTACCTGTATATCATTAATTGTCTTTGCTTTTTCTATTACTATGATTTTGTCTAATAATTCTTCTATGTAATTTTCTAAATTATTTTTAGTTATCACTGATTGCTTTAATATGCTTTCCTTTAATTTCTTATTCTGCTCTTTTTCTTCCTCTGGCTTTTTCTTTTTAGCCTCTAATTCTTTTAATTTTGCTTGTATTTTGCTAATTTCTGTTTCAATAGATATGCTTTTGTTGTTTAAATCTTCTTTGCTTAAAAGTCCATCTAATGCCAAATCCAATAGTTTATCTTTTTTTCTTGTAAGTACCTCTAATTCATTTTGCAATTTTTTCTCTTGTTCTATGTTTTCCTCTTCTTTAGAAAGTTCTTTATAGAAAGAAAGTAATTCCTCACAAATTTCCTCTTTGTAAATTTCATAGCTTTTAAAGATAGAAAGTAAAATGTCATATAAATCTTGTTCCTTAAAACAAGCAGGAATACAATTCTTTTTTCCACTCTTATGAAAATCAGCACAATACCAATAAATCACAT
>CATKFT010000272.1 GCA_949747745.1 uncultured Clostridia bacterium | reverse complement strand
TACATATTCTTCAAAGAAAATGTTTATAATGTTTCCTCTTGTTTTCTTAATATCATCAACTTCTAATTTTCTTTCTTCTGCAAGTTTTACTGCTTCTTCGTCAGAATTAATTTCGTTAAAATCTACTCCTGTTACTTCTTTTATTGCATCTATCATTGTCATTCTTTTCCATGATGGTGTTAAATCAATTTCTGTTCCTTGATAATTAATCTTTGTTGTTCCTAATACATTTTTAGCAATTGTAGATACCATTTCTTCTGTTATATCCATCATATCATTATAGTCTTCATATGCTGCATATAATTCCATAGAAGTAAATTCTGGGTTGTGTTTTAAATCCATTCCTTCATTTCTAAATAGTCTTCCTATTTCATATACTTTATCAAATCCACCAACAATTAATCTTTTTAAGTATAGTTCTGGTGCAATTCTTAAGTACATATCTATATCTAGTGCATTATGATGTGTAACAAATGGTTTTGCAGTAGCTCCACCTGCAATTGTATTTAAAATTGGGGTTTCTACTTCCATATATCCTTTTGCATCTAAGAAGTTTCTCATTTCTTTAATAATTTTACTTCTTATTTCAAATGTTTTTTTAACTTCTGGGTTCATTATTAAATCTGTATATCTTTGTCTATATCTTAAGTCTGGATCTTTTAACCCATGAAATTTTTCTGGTAGTGGTCTTAAAGATTTTGAAAGTAATGTTACTTCTTTAGCATGTACAGAAATTTCTTCTGTTTTTGTTTTAAATACAAAACCAGTAATACCTACAATATCTCCTATATCATAAGTTTTAAATTCTTTATAACTTTCTTCTCCTAAATCATTAACACTTACATAACTTTGTATTTTTTCATCTGAATCTTGTATTGTACAAAATGATGCTTTTCCCATAATTCTTTTTGCAATAATTCTTCCTGCAATAGTTACATCTTTTTCTTCAAAATCTTCATAATTTTCTTTTATTTCTTTAGCAGTATTTGTTCTATTAAATTTTGTAATTTCAAATGGATTTTTTCCATTTTTTTGTAACTCCTCTAATTTTTCTCTTCTCACACCGCATTAAATGATTAACATCTAATTCTTCTACTTGGTTGTTTTCATTTTCACTCATAATACTACCTACCTTTTATCTTTTATAATGTCTTATTATATAATAGAACCCTTTAAATGTAAACCACTATTAGCAAATTCACTTGATTTTTTGTCCATTTTATGTTAAAATTAGGTTATATTACTATACACACTACATTAAGGAGGTTCATTATGACCATACGAAATCTGAAAGAAAGCGAATCGTTACGGGATATCATTCCTGAAATAATTCAAGCTTATGTTGAAAATCCTAATGAAGCTGTTATAACTTTTGAAGGATTTGGCACTTCTTTTTCAATCAGCTGGTTTGATTTAGAAGCAGGGCAGATGATGTCAAATAATACTAACCGTGACCTTTATTTGCTCTTCTTGCTTCATAGGCAAAAATATGATTTTTTTAATAAACCATATTCTATGGCTGCTTTGTGGGAAGAGATGATTGATTCAGTAGAGGAAAACGGAGTAAACCAGTATCTTGCACGTTTTATGGATCTTTCTCTTCCGCTCGCTAGCTCCTAACAGTAGTGAGATGGCACCGCATTTTTATGCAGTGCCTTTTCTTAATTCTCTTGCATGTTCTATTGCAATATCTGTTATGTCTCCACTTGCAATTCTTGCTATTTCTTTTATTATTTCATCCTCTTCTAATAATTTTATTTTTGTATTTGTTTTATTGTCTTTTACTTCCTTACTTATATAATAATTATAGTCTCCTCTTGCAGCAATGGTTGCAAGGTGTGTTACACATAATACTTGATGGTTCTTAGCTATATTTTTCATTTTTATACTTACAGCTTTTGCTGCAATTCCACTTATCCCTGTATCTATTTCATCAAATACTAATGTTTCTACTCTGTCTACATCTGCAAGTACTGATTTTATTCCAAGCATTATTCTAGACATTTCTCCTCCTGATGCTATTTTTATAAGTGGCTTTTTTTCTTCTCCTGTGTTTGTTGATATTAAAAATTCTACAGTATTTAATCCATTTTTATTAAATTCCTCTTCTAATAAAACACAAGCTTCAAATTTTGCATTTTTCATTTCTAAATCTTGCAATTCTTTATTTATCATTTCTGACAAACTTATAGCTTTTTTTGTTCTAATTTCATTCATGCTTTTTGCAAGTTTTTCCATTTCTTGTTCTATATCTTTTAATTCTTCTTTTAGTTTACTGTTTATTTCATCTAAATTTTCTATTTCATAAACTTCATTTTTAACTTCGTCTTTATATTTTAAAATATCCTCTATACTATTTCCATATTTTCTTTTTAATGAAAATATAGTATCTAGTCTTTCTTCTATTTTGTTTCTTTGTTCTTCATCAAAACAAACATCTTCTTTTAATCCTGATATATCTCTTGCTATTTCTTGAACATCATAATACACATTTTTTAACTCTGATAGTTTTTTTTCGTATTTTTCATCTATGTTTTCTATTTTTTCTAATGCCCTTATTGCTACATTAATACTATCTATAGCTTGTTCACTTAATGCTTTATCAGAAACTTCTAAGCTTTCTGCAATCTTTTCAGAATTCATCATTATATTTCTTTGTTCTTCTAAACTTTCATCTTCTCCAATTTTTAAATTAGCTTCTTCTATTTCATTTAATTGGTATTTTAGAAGATCTAGTTTCCTTTGTTTTTCTTTGTCATCACCATAATTATTTTTTAGTTCTTGTTTTATTTCATTATATTTTTCAAATAATTCTCTATATTTTATTTTTATATTTAAAATATCTGCTCCTATAAAACTATCTAAATAACCTATATGTGATGATTTATCTAATAATACTTGATTATCTAATTGCCCATGAATATCTATTATGTTTTTCATAAACTCCTTTAATTCACTAACAGTTACAAGTCTTCCATTTATTTTACATGAGTTTCTTCCATTTGCATATATTTCTCTTGAAACTATAATATTTCCATCAATTGCCATTTCATTTTCTGGAATAAATATACTTGCTTCTACATAAGAATAGTTTTCGCCTTTTCTTATCATTTCTTTTGAAAATCTTCCTCCTGATATAATGGCTAACGAATCTATTATTAAAGTTTTTCCAGCACCAGTTTCACCTGTTAATACATTAAAACCTTGGTTTAAATCTATACTTAAATCATCAATAATTCCTATATTTTTTATATTAATTGTTGATATCATGTTTTAGTTCTCCTATCTATTTGTTAGATTATCTTTATAAATTTTGTGTACAATAAATACGAATTAATTTTAAAAATTTTGTCAGTTTTACTTTATTCATTATTCATTAAGTAATAAATCATTTATATAAATTTTTCCTATAAACTATAAATTTTATTATAATTCTTTATGCGATTTGTCAACTACTTTCTTTATTATTTCTCTTATACTAAATAAGTCTATTTTAGAATTACTGCTTTTTTCCATATACATGATGTATTCTATATTTCCTGCTGGACCTTTAATTGGTGAATAATCTAGTTTACTTATTTTAAAGCCCAAGCTGTTTGCATATAATACTATTTTTTCAATTACTCTTGTATGTACTTTTTTATCTTTTACAACACCATTTTTATTAATAAACTCTTTTCCTGCTTCAAATTGTGGTTTTATTAATACCATAATCTCTGCTTTATCTTTCAAAAGTTCATATGCTTTATCTAATACATTTGTTAGTGATATAAACGAAACATCTATTGATATAAAATCTGCTTTTTCTATTTTTTTTACATCTATTTCTCTTATATTTGTTCCTTCTAAATTAATAACTCTTTTATCTTCTTTTAATTTTTCTGCAAGTTGATCATGTCCAACATCAATTGAAAATACTTTACTTGCTCCATTTTGTAACATACAATCTGTAAAACCACCCGTGGATGCTCCTATATCTATGCATACTTTGCTTTTTAAGTTTATATTAAATACTTTAATTGCTTTATCTAATTTTAATCCACCACGACTTACAAATGGCAATATTTCTTCTTTAACCTCTATTTTGCAATCTTCCTCAAAGTTTTTGCTAGATTTTTCTACTAAAATATCATTTACATATACACCCTTATTTTCAATTGCATATTTTGCTTTTTGTCTTGTTTCAAAATAACCTCTATTTACTAATATATTATCTATTCTATTTTTCATATAATTTCCTTTTTACGAATTTTTGTTTGTATTTATTATATATCTTTTTATATATTTGTCAAGTAAAATTTAAAATTTTTAATAAAAAACAACCTACAATTTTGTATATT
>CATKFT010000271.1 GCA_949747745.1 uncultured Clostridia bacterium | reverse complement strand
TATTTTGTGTTTCTATAAATTTCAATGCTGTATCCCAACCATAACTACTGCATAATTTACTTTTTCCTTCATATAATCTTTCTGCTAATTCTTTTGCTTGGTCTCTAGTTACATAATTGTATACATTTTTATTTGTTTGTATTATTGCTTTTCCTGATACATCTTCTATCTGTTCTGCTGTTTGCTCTATGTTTTTTTCTGTTCTTTCAGTTCCTCTTGATATTCCTGCCTCATATCTTCCTATATAATATCCTCCATATGTTGCTACACTTATTTGTTCATTTTCTGGTATAGCTTCTGAAAAATCTGAATAAGCTCCATAACTTTTTCCAAAATCATATCTTGCATAACTATAGCTCATTCCTTCTACTGGCACCCATACGAATTCATTTCCTTTTGTTTCAGCATTACTGCTTGTATCTCTTATTACAAAACCTGTATGTGCAGTTCCTTGTCCTTCTTTTTTAAGTATTGGTGTAAATCCCTTTGGTACTGGAATCACTACGCCTTCTTCATCTTGATAGCAATCTACTTTTGTTTCATCCCATGTTTTTCCTTCTGGTTTTTCTACTTTTAAATAGTAATCATTGTTTATTGTAATTCTATTTGATTCCGTAATATTGCCTTTAGAATCTACCGCTTCTATATACCACTCATTTTCTTCTGGTGCTACAAATTCTATATCTAAAATTTCTTTTTTTCTTTCCCTATCTTGTTCTTTATATTCGTATGTTTTATACAGAGTATCTCCTTTATATAATTTAACTGTTTTAATTCCTTCACTTTTATTAACTGCATTTATTTCTATTGTTGCTATTCCTTTTTCTATTTTTTGTAAAGTTATTTTATTTACTTCTGGAATTTCTATTTTTGTATATTCATTTGGTATTGTATAATAAATATTTCCATCTACTTCGATACCTTTTACATAATATATTGTATGGCTTTTTTCATTTATTATATATATGTCTTCTTGTGAATCTCCTTGTGATTTATATGTTTTATAGGCTTTTCCATATGTTAATGTTAAATTGTCTATTGCTTCTAAATCTATAACATAGTATATATCACTATCATTTACATTAATATCTTTTATTGTTGATGTCTTAGTATATTGATTTCTAATTATTGGTATTGTTCCATATTGTGCATAGTATATTTCAACTCTATCTTTTAACATTTTTATATCATTGTACATATTATTTAATGCTCTTGTGCTTATTCCTGTTTTTGAATTATATATTAATGTACTTGATATTATTATCATTATAACTATCGCTAGTATAAGTGTTACAAGTGTAATTCCTTTGTTACTTTTTATATCTATTTTTTTCATTTGCATTCCTCCAATATTTTAATGTTATAATTCATATATTTAATTTTATATTGTTATACCTAATATAAAACCGCAGTCTTTTTACTAAATTTATTTCACTTTTTATTTACGTTTTTTGCTTTTTATAGTATATCCTACTATCATTTTTATTTCAACTGTTTTCTATTATTTTATATATTCTCTTTTTAGTGTTATATTTTTTGTTTTCTATAATTATTAACATCCATAGATACATAATGATTAGTAGTATTGCTATATTTTTGTAATAGTATATTGCTACACTTGATATCATTGTTATTGTTATTATGCTTACGTTTGATATAATATTTGTATACTCTAGTGCTTTCTTTCTTCCTTTTATTATATGTATTACTGATTTTACTACTCTTCCTCCATCTAATGGATATATTGGAATTAAATTGAAAATCGCTATTAATAAATTGGTATATATTATCTTAAAATAGATTAATTCGCTTATTTTTTCTTTTAACATCATAATTACTAATATTACTATTATGTTTGTAATTGGTCCTGCAAGTGCTAGTATTATTTTTTTTATTGTTAATATATTCGCTTTTTTTATTTTTTTATTATAATCTTTATATATTACACTAAATTCTATGCATATTCCGAAGTGGCATTATTTTTAATGATTTTGGCTTTAATCCCAATACTATTCCACATATCAGATGTCCTGTTTCATGTATTAACGCAAATAGCATTAATATGACATATATTTCTATTTGTTTTGTTAGATAAAATATTATTGCAAATAGAAATATTTTAAGGTTTACATTTATTGTCATAAAGAATTTCATTCCTTTCTTACTTGCTTGCAAGGTATTTAAATATCTATTAAAGATTTTTGATATATTTCGAACTAAATTCCACCTTAAAATTCTAATATGTCTCTTGGGTTTATATATGTATCATCTCTTCTTATTTCAAAATGTAAATGTGCACTTGTTGCTTTTCCTGTATCTCCTACTTTTGCTATTACTTGCCCTTGTTCTACAATTTCTCCTTGTTCTACATTAAGTTCACTACAATGTGCATATAGTGTTTTTATATCCTCGTTTTGTATTTCTATATGATACCCATAATCTCCTGTTGTTGATGATACTGTAACTGTTCCTGCTATGCTTGCTTTTATATCTACTCCTTTATTTGCTGCTATATCTATTCCTTTATGATTTTTACTTACTATTGGATTGTCTACATCTCTTGTTCCAAATTCTGATGATACAATTCCTTCTACTGGTTTTATAAAGTTATATTTTGATTTTATATATTCTTCATTAGTTTTTGGTGTTTCTTCTTTTTCATCCATTGCCATTTTTGTATGTTCTATTGTATCTTCTTTTTTTGCTTCTTGTGTATTTTCTGTGCTTTTATTTTCATCACCATTATTTTCATCACTTTCTATACTGTTTTGATTGTTTTCAATGCTATTTTGACTATCTATTGCATTATTTTGTGATTGTGTATTATCTATACTCCAATTACTCATTATATTTGTTATTTGTACATATATACCTTTTATGTCTATATCATATGATAATATCTCTTTTGTTTTATCTATTACATCTTGTGAAAATATATAGTTACTATTTTGTATTAAATAATATATCAAACAGATTACTAGACATATTAATATTTGCAATATCATTTTCTTAAATAACCCCAAATTTTTTTCCTGTGATACATTAACAGTAGCTATATTTCTATTATTAGAATATCCACTTTTTCTTCTTGCATATATTTCCTCTGCTCTTCTTATTTTCTCTTCTGGACTTATAGTTCTTTCCAATAAAAAAACACCTCTTCTAACGTAATATATTTTTGTAATATATATGTTAGAAAAAGTGTGTTTATGATATTTATTTTTTTATATCTAAATAATTAATTTTTATTGTGAAATATGATTTAGATATTTTATAAATAAGTTTATTAAATAGTTTATCTCGATTGTAGTATTGAAATGAGTTTAATAATTTTAAATTTTATAATTATTTA
>CATKFT010000270.1 GCA_949747745.1 uncultured Clostridia bacterium | reverse complement strand
TCTTTTGCTATTTCTTCTCTTAAATTATCTGATATTAATTTAGAATTCCTAGACATATAAGCCTCCTTATTCTATGAAAATATTTGTAATGTCTTAATATATAAATATTTATTTTTTATTAAAATTTTTCTACTATTAAATATTTTCATAAAACTAGTATGTGCTATTTTCTTTGTTTTATTATAGTAATTTTTTGAAGTATTTCTATTATTCTGAAATTCTTATTTTATCTATAGAACAAATCGAAAAGCCCAATATTAGCATAATTTTAACTTTTTCTCATAACAAAAAGACAATTAAATGTATTAAAATACAAAAATTGCCTCTTAATTTTTTAACTATCCTTTTTTATTTCTCTATTAATATATTTACATTGTTAATGTTCCGGTCTGGTGTATTTTGTATTATTAATATATCTTCTTCCCTTCCTGTTTCAGCATTGATATATACTAAAAATTCTGTATCATCTACTTTTCCTTTAAATTCCCAACAAAACTTTTCTGTTCTAAATTCTGTTGGTATTATTGCTAAATTTTGGCTTAGTATTTCTATTTT
Source organism: uncultured Clostridia bacterium (assembly GCA_949747745.1). The sequence goes on along the minus strand of CATKFT010000270.1, from coordinate 1,787 downwards.
TTTGTTTAATGTCTTTTTTGCTTCTTCTTTACTTATTTTTACTTCTGGTAACTTTCTTTCTTTATGTGAATTCAAATATCCTGTTGTTTCTATTCCTAGTACTTCACCATTATCTAATGCTATTTTTAATTTTATTAAATCTGGATACATTGTTACTCCATTTTGCTCATATGCATAATTTATTGTTATTACTCCTTGTTGCTTTAAATAATATGTTTGCTTCATGTTTGGATATCCTTTTTCTTTTAGAAAGTTTTTCCCTATTTCATTTGCTTGTTCCCAAGATAAGTTTTCTACTTCTACATTTCTGTTGTAGTTTGCAAATACTACATGTCCTCCTTTTTGTGATATTGATATGCTTGCTATTTCTTCTTTTTGACTTTCTTTTAATTTTACATATATATCATATGATGGTATATTTCCATTTTCTGAAAATCCATTTAAAGTTATTTCTTTTATTTTATCTTCTGTAAAAAATTTTTTTGCTATATTTTTTGCTGTTTCTTCATCTATATTTTCACCAGTTAGTCCTACTCTTTCTGGATTTGTCATGTGTTCTGAAAATGCTCCATCATATATTAGACCTGAATATTCATGAAAATTTTCTTCTAAATTAGAAAAACTGTCTTTTGAGATATTACTTACTTGCTGTGCAAATACTGCATTACCTTTTTTAGTTAGTTCTCCCCATTTTATGCGTCCATCGTTTAAATCATTTGATAGTTGTACTAATGTGTTTTTTAATTCTAAACTGTAATCATGCAATTTTTCTAGATTGTTTAGGTCTTCATCTGTTAATGGTGTATTGTATATGTTTTTTTGTGAAAGACTATAACTATAATCACTTACTTGGTGTAAAAATTTTTCTGTATTCTCTAATTCATTACTTCCTATTGGTAATTGTGAAAGATAGCTTCCGTGCAAGATCTGCTTCTCTCCATAAATGTGTTAAAGTTTGTGCTCCATGTTCTGGTGTTGTAGAAATTAATGATTTTGCAAGATATGTTTCTACATTTTGTACATAGTCTACTAGTTCAAAAAATGCCATATTGTATGAATTTTCTGAGGCTTGTCTAAAGTCTTGTTCTCTTTTATATGTGAATAGTCCTAAAGCTATTATTATAGCTCCTGATACTACTATGATACTTAACATATGCCTATCTTTTAATCTATTTTTCCAATCTACTAATTTTTCTTTTAAATTCATATTTTCTCTTCCTTTCTTTTTGTTTTTATTTGCTTTTTACTTACAAAACCTGTGTTTTCCAATTTTTTTCACAAGTGGTCTTGACCATATCCATTTGTTAGTTGCTGTATCTGGGTTAAAGTAGTATGTGCAACCATTTGTCGGATCCCAACCGTTCATAGCATCCCTAGCTGCTTTTAGTACTGTTGAGCCTTCTTTTATTGGTACATTTATTTGTCCATCTGCTACTGCTGTAAATGCTCCTTTTTCGTATATTACTCCTGCTATTGTATTTGGAAAGCTTGAACTTTTTACTCTGTTTAATATTACTGCCCCGAACTGCAACTTGTCCTTCATATGGTTCTCCTCTTGCTTCTCCATTTATTGCTCTAGCCATTAATTGTAAATCTGATGTAGAACTGTTACTTGCTGCTTTTACCTCGTTTTTTGTATTTATATCTATTAGTGTTACTATTCCTATTACTGATATTAAACATAATATTATTATAAGATTTATTTTTAATACTTCTTTCATCTTTATCCTCCTCTCTATATAAATATTTATCTTTTGATATTTTCATTTATTTAAATATTCTATTTT
>CATKFT010000269.1 GCA_949747745.1 uncultured Clostridia bacterium | reverse complement strand
GATACTTTTTGTATCATTTTATATCCTTGTTCTTTTAATTCATTTACTATTTTATCTATTGTTACTTTTTCTCCTCCTGCTAATTCTTCCATCTTTTTATCTGCATATGATAGCTGTGCCTGCTCTTCTATTTCTTTTATTTTGGTTATTAAAGTAGCATCTTTTGCTGTTTTAAATATTCCTCTTTCTCCGTAGTGTTAAGTTTAATGTTACTCCTGCAAGTATTAATAATACTATTATTGTTATCATTAGTGCTATTAATGTTATTCCTGATTCTTTCTTTTTCATTTTTCTTTTGTCTCCTCCTCTTACTTTTTATACTTTTTTTATTTTATATCTACTAATTCTTCTTTTCAATAAAAAGAAGTAATGTTCATTATCATTAATATACGTAACTGCTATTTATAATAGATATAAGGGATTCATTTGATAGCTTCTACCAATGAATCCCTTATACTTAAATTACTTTTATATCTTATTATTCTATTTCTTCTACATATATCTTATCATTTACTGCTACTACTGTGTATTTATGTAGTTTTTCTATTCTACTTATCTCTTCAAACTCCCCATATTCTTTTATTTGTTCTCTTGCTTCTTTGTTCTTTTCTTCTAGCTTATTTTCCTCTCCTTTTTTCAAATACTTGAATTCTATCATTACTGATGCATACCCTTTTTCTTTGTCTTTTGGTGTTACTAATATGTCTGGATATTTTCTATGCACTTCCATTTCTGATTTTACTCTAAATACTTTTAAATTCATTGCTATACAATAAAATATTAGTTTTACATATTTTTCACTAAATTCTATATAATCTCTATTTGATAGATTGTTTAAATATTTTTTTAATATTTCTATTATTTTGTCTATTTTTCCATCTAATGCTATTTCTTTTGTTATTTCTATATATTCTTGTTGCTGTATTGTGAAATCTGTTTCTTCTTTTAATATTTCTAAGAAATATTCTGAATATAGTTCTTTCATTACTTTATTTGGTATGCTTAGTTCTGGTGTTTCAAATGTTTCTCCTGTTATCGTTAAATATCCTAAATAGTATAACATTGATATTAAATCTTTATCTGTAAACTCAATGCTTGGATTAAACTTTTCTGTTATATCACTTACTATTATTTCTCCTGATACTGTTTTTTCTATTATGTCCTGCCTATTTTCTCCTTGGCATAATTTTAGCATTTTTCCTAGTTTTGAATAATCACTTGCTATGTTTACATCTACTAATCTTTCTGGTATCTTTTTAAATGCTGTATATTGGTTTAAAAAGTATAAACACATATTTGAATTGTATATTTTTTCTTCTCCATCTATACTAAATTTATATCCATCATAGTTTTCTTTCATTATTGGTAAAAGCTTTTCTTGTTCTTCTTTTTCTATATTCTGTTCTTTCATTAAATTGATTAATTCTTCTTTTGTAAATCCTACCATTTCATTAAATCTCGAATCCCTTGTTATATCTGCACTTATATTAAATCCAGATGTCAAGCTATCTAATGTTATTGGTGCTACTCCTGTTATAAATATTCTATCTACTATACTTTCTGCTCCTCTTTTTAATATCTCATACCATTTTCTTATTTTTCCGTTTTGGGATATTAATGTTCTAAAACTGTCTGTTTTAAACCCTAATAATTCATTTGCAAAATGATCGTATTCGTCTATTATTACATATATTTTTTCATTTTCTTTTTGTATTGTAAACGCTGTAAACAGGCTATTTAATATTTCTTCTGCTTCTTGTTCTTCATTTATATAAAATTCTATATTATATTTATTTATAAATAATTTTATTGCTTCTATGGTTGTTCTTTTAAAACCTTTCATTGTTGATTCTTCATTTTGCGTGTCTATTCCTGAAAAGTTAAATCTTAATATATGATAACTATTTTTTAGTTTACTTGGATTTTTTCCTATATAAGTTTCTCCATATAACTCTTCAAATTTATCTTTCTTTTGTATATCATAATAATTTTCTAAAACACTTGTAAAAAGTGTTTTTCCAAATTTTCTTGGACGTAAAAACATTATTCTTTTATCTGTTAGATTTTCTAGTTTTTCTATGTATTTTGTTTTATCTACATAATAATATCCATCTTCTATTAATTCCTCATAATTACTTATTCCATTAGGTAATTTCTTCATATCCGCATACCTCCTTGTATATTCTTATTCTACTATACTACATACAAAAAAGCAAGAATTTCTTCTTGCTTACACAAAATTTATGACGCTCCCATTTTGACCTCTCATTTGTCCAATAACATATTTTCTTTGAACTTCTGCAAATTTAGGATTGTTCCTTAATACTTGCATTCTGGTATTTCCACTATTTCCTAATACTAATTCTATTTGATTATTAAATTGTTCTAAGTTCATTCCATATATTTGTTCTTCTGTTAAATCTTCATTTACAACAAAACTGTCTGTGTCAATTATCTTAATACAACCGTTCTTTAGAATCCCACATAATATTTTTATGATTCAAGTCATCACATACAACTTTATTAGCTGATAATTGTTGTAAATCTTGTTCTACTTTTGCTATTGACCTATCTATATCCTTATTTGAATAATGTTTATTTTTTCTCTCATCATGGCGATATACTGCCATTAAATTTTCTCTTTTGTATTTTGCATTTCTTATTATTGCATAACTCATATTTAACCTCCTCGCTCGTGTATATTCACACGAATAAAATTTCTTCTTTGAACTTGCTCAAAAGCACTTTTCTAAAATGTGCAGTAAACACACTACAACACTTTTTTAACGCTACTCGCTAAAAGTGTTCGTGTGGCAGGGAAAAATAAATTTTTCCCCACACCCCTTTACCTAAAAAATATCTACATATTTTTTAGGTTTTAGTTAAAATTGCTATTCGCAACTTTAACTAAAAAATCAGCCACCAAAGTAGTTACTCTACTCTAGTAGCTGATTTCCTATATGCAAATGATGTACCTTATATAAAAGTTTTTTCATTCGCATATAATTTTGCTATTCTTTGCTAGTTCATTTTTTTCTTTTTATTCGCCTTATTTTTAATTTTTAGCCATTTTAAATTGTTTTTAGTATAACTTTATATTTTTAGAGTGTAGACAAAAAATTCCTATAAAAAATCGCTTTGAAATTTTTCAATCCACAACGATTTCTTTAATTTGGCAACCGCTGTTGCCAAATTACTTATCTGTCATCTTATCTTCTATTTCTTTCTCTATTTCTTCAACAGTTGGTAAATTAGATTTTAAATTTTCTGGTATTGCTTTAATTAGTTCATATTCAGAAATTCCTATTGGTTTATTTATATCCTTTAATGCATATTCTGCTTTTACTTTGTTCTTTTCTTTGCATAATAGAATACCTATAGATGGATTATCTTCTTTTGATTTTAATATATCATCTACTGCTGACAAATAAAAATTTAATTTTCCGTGCAAATTCAGGTTGAAATTCTACTGTTTTTAGTTCTATTACTACATAACATTTTAATTTTAAATGGTAAAATAATAAATCTATGTAATAATCATCTCCACCAATTTCTAAATGATATTGTCTTCCTACAAAAGCGAATCCAGCACCTAACTCTAGCAAAAATTGAGTTATATGTTTTACTAATTGATCTTCTAAATCTTTTTCTTTGTAATCTTCAGCTAAAGTTAAGAAATCAAATATAAAAGGGTCTTTTAATGTTTGCACTGCTAACTCTGATTGAATAGGTGGCAAAGTTCTTGGAAAATTATGTGTCTTTTCTTCCTTTTTAACTCTATTATACAATCCTGTTTCAATTTGATGTATCATAACAGTTCTTGACCATCCATTCTCTATACATTTGTTAATATACCATTCTCTTTCTTTTATATCCTTAACTTTTCCAATTAATACCATATTATGAGACCAACTTATTTGCGAAAGTATATTTTTTATTTTTTCTTCATCTGTATAATTTTCTGCAAATTGTCTCATGCATCTTAAATTTCTGGCAGAAAACCCTTTCATTGTTGGAAAAGTTTTCCTTAAATCTTTTGATAAATTTTCTATTACACCTGTTCCCCAACCTTGTTTTTTCTTTTTATCTACTATTATATTTCCAATTTCCCAATATAAATTTAATAAATAATAATTTGCTGATATAACTGCATTTTGTTGTGCTATTTTTATTTTATCTATTATTAATTCTAAAGTTTCTTTATAATCATTTGGTAAAACTTCATTATTCATAAGTCTAAACCTCCATTCATTAGTATTTTTATATTTTTTTAATTTGGCAACTGCTGTTGCCAAAATTATTATAGCATTTATTTCCAAATTTTTCATTATAAATTCAAAAAAAGATGATTTCGTATATATTTTTTACAAATCATCTTTTAAATATGTGAAAATTTTATTATTTCTAAATTGTTGCTAGGAG
>CATKFT010000268.1 GCA_949747745.1 uncultured Clostridia bacterium | reverse complement strand
TTTTTGAAATTGGAAAAAGTCAAGTAAATTATAATAATGTTCAAATAAATATTTATAACAAAGAGAGAATGTTAATTGAACTAATAAGAAATAAGAATACTTTTGCTTTTGATTATTACAAGGAAATAATAAATAATTACAGAGAAATTGTAGACGAAATAGATATGAGTTTACTTGCAGATTATTTAGAATGTTTTGCTAATGGAAAAAACATTTTTGAAATTATACATAGGGAGGTTTTTTAGTGATAAATTTATTAGAAAGCATAGACTTTTATTTAGAAAAAGGATATGAAGATGCTTATGCAACATCAAAAGTTGCACAAGATATAATATTAAGCAAGATTGCAAAATCTAATTATAGAAACAATATTACAGTCAAGGGTGGAGTAGTTATGTTTAATATAATTAATGACAAAAGACGAGCTACTGTTGATATTGATATAGATTTAATTAGATATTCTTTAGAAGATAAAAGTATATTGTTATTGTTTGATAAATTAAATCAAATTGATGATGGAATAACAATAATAGTTAATAAAAAAATAAAACCTTTAAAACATCAAGATTATCATGGAAAAAGAGTTAATATTGTTTTAAAAGATTCATTTGGAAATCAAATAGAAACTAAAGTTGATATTGGAGTACATAACAATTTAGATATAGAACAAGAAGAATATATGTTTAACTTTGAAGTATTTAATAACAGTATGACATTATTAATAAATACTAAAGAGCAGATTTTTGTTGAAAAACTGCTATCTATGTTAAAACATGGTATTAGAACAACAAGATATAAAGATATATATGATTTTTATTATCTTATAACAGAGGGAAATATGGACAAGTCATTATTACTTAAATTGATTAATATATATTGTATCAATAGTGATTTTAGAATTAATACTACATACCAAATTGCAAATGAATTGAGTAAAATATTTAATAATGCAAATTTTTTAGAAAATGTTCAAAATAGTAGATATAATTGGATAGGAAAAGAAACAGATATTGTTTTAGGTACAATATTAGATTTTATAAAACAATTAGAACCTTTAGTTGTATAATATAAAGCAAGGTAGATTATGGAAAAACAAGAATATAGAAACTTAGGAAAGATTGTAGAAATGATAAAAGAATATAATGGATGTTCTATGGAAACTGTTGATGAGATAGTAAAAAGTCAGCTAGAAAAATTTTTAAGAGCATAATTATTATATTTGAAAAATGAATGATTAGGTAATAGAAAATATAAATAATACTAAGCCTAAGAATAAAATTCAAATGAATGCTTCATACTATATAAAAAGGCATTATTAAGTAGCCTTGTAAAAAGGAGGAGTTAATTTGAAAGATTACTTAGGTATTAGTGAAATTAAAGCAATGGAAGTGTTAGATTCAAGAGGGAACCCTACAGTTCAAGTAGAAGTTATTACAGAGGGAGGGTTCCAAGGACTTGCAATAGTTCCATCACGGAGCTTCTACAGGAAGTTTCGAAGCAGTAGAATTACGAGATGAGGACAATAATAGATATCTAGGAAAAGGTGTTTTAAAAGCTGTTGAAAATGTAAATAAGAAAATTGCTAAAAAAATAGAAGGTATGAATGTATATGATCAGCTAGCAATAGATAGGGAACTAATTTTACTAGATGATACACCAAACAAATCAAAACTAGGTGCAAATGCAACACTTGGAGTATCACTTGCTGTAGCACGTGCAGCAGCAAATTCTTTAGGTGTGAGTCTTTATAATTATATTGGAGGAGTAAATAGTAAGTTATTACCACATCCTATGATGAATATTTTAAATGGTGGTAAACATTCAGATAATAATATAAATATACAAGAATTTATGATAATTCCTACAAGTGCTACAACCTTTAAAGAAGGATTACAAATGGGAGTAGAAGTGTATCATAATTTAAAGAAAGTATTAAAACAGAAAGGATATTCTGTAGCTGTTGGAGATGAAGGCGGGTTTGCGCCAAATTTAAAAGATGAAACTGAGGCAATTGAAGTTATACTTGAAGCTATAAAAAAGGCAGGTTATGAACCTAAAAAAGATATATGTTTAGCATTAGATGTTGCAAGTACAGAAATGTTTGAAGAAGCCAAAAAGATAGGTAAAGATGGTTATTATTTTTGGAAAACAGATGTGTTTAAGACAAAAGATGAAATGATAGACTATATAGAAGAACTTGCAAGTAAATATCCTATTATTTCAGTAGAAGATGGACTTGCAGAAGAAGACTGGGAATCTTGGAAAAAACTTACAGACAGGTTAAAAAATAAAATTCAATTAGTTGGGGATGATCTATTTGTAACTAATAAAAAAAGGTTAAAAAAGGGAATAAAAGAAGGTATTGCAAATAGTATTTTAATTAAGCTAAACCAGATAGGGACATTGACAGAAACTCTTGATGCTATAGAACTTGCTAAGAAAAATGGTTATACAGCAGTAATTTCACATAGATCAGGTGAAACTGAAGATACAACAATTGCAGATATAGCAGTTGCCACAAATGCAGGGCAAATAAAGACAGGAGCACCTTGTAGAACAGATAGAGTAGCAAAATATAATAGACTTCTTAATATTGAAGAAGAACTAAAAGATAATGCAGAATTTTAAATTATTATAGAACTATAATTGTTACTGCTCAGACTATAAAATTTTCATTGTGAAAATCAATTTTAAGACATTTTAATAAAAATTTAGTTTTCAACACATTGAAAAAATTAATAAATTATATATAGTCTAAACAGTAAGCCACAATTAATAAAAGCATACAAATTAATATAGAAATTTGTATGCTTTTATGGTATGATAAGATTATATTAATTTATGAGGGAAAAAAGATGAACAAACATGAAATTTTAAAAAAATATGTAAAAGAAGAAGATAGATTACTTATTGCAAAAGCTTTAGATAAAATAGAGTTTGCTAAAGATAGAAATAAAATAACTAATACAGACTTTTTAGATATGTATCAAAGAAATTTAATACAAAGTTTATTAAAAAGCATTAAATATGAAAATTATATATTTTTTGGTGGAAATGAAAAATCTGAAAGAGTTGTAGCAATATTTTATCCAGATAAATTTAATAAAGAAATAGTAAAGAAAAATTATGATACTATAATGGGAGTTGTAGAAATTATTTTACCAAATGATCTAAAAGATAAATATGAACATAGGGATTATCTTGGAGGATTAATGAAAATGGGAATAAAAAGAGAGAAAATAGGTGATATAGTAGTATTTGATGAAGGTTCAAACATTATAGTATTAAATGAAATTATAGATTTTGTAAAAATCAATATATCTAGCTTAACAAGGTTTAGTAAATCATATATAAATATAAAGAGGATAGATGAATTATATGAAAAAGAAGTAAAAACAGAAGAATTACAAATTATAATATCTTCTCTAAGATTAGATAATATTGTTTCAGAGCTTATGAAAACTTCACGAACAAAAGCAAAAGAGATTGTAAATAGTGGTAGGGTATTTGTGAATTTTGAAAATATTATAAAAGATTCAAAAACATTAAAAGAAGAAGATATTTTAACAATAAGGGGAAAAGGTAGGTTTATAATAAAAAATATAGAAGGTAATACAAAGAAAGGAAGAATAATACTGAAAGTAGAAAAGTATTTATAAGTATTTAAAAAAGGGAAATATGAATAGATATCATTATAAAACTCCTATAGGAGTTATTTGCATAGAAGAAAATAATAATAATATAACAGCACTTTATTTAGATGAAAATATTAATATGCAAATTGAAAAAGAAAGTAAATTAATAAAAAATACATATAATCAACTTATGGAATATTTTAGTGGAAAAAGAAAATATTTTGATATTCCAATAAAATTAAATGGTACAGAATTTCAAAAAAATGTATGGAAAGCATTATTAGAAATTCCATATGGTAAAACTTGTAGTTATAAAGACATTGCAGAAAAGATAGGAAATATAAATGCATGTAGAGCAGTAGGTGGTGCAAATAATAAAAATCCTATTATGATAATTGTTCCGTGTCATAGAGTTATTGGGAAAAATGGAGCTTTAGTAGGATATGCAGGAGGATTAGATGTAAAACAGATTTTGCTAGAATTAGAAAATATGTTTTTTTAAAATACAAAAGAAAGAGAGGTTCTATTTTAGAACACCTTTTTCTTTTTTGCTAAAAATACAGATGAATGGAAATATATTTCAAGTTACGAATCATTAGTATAGTCATAAAACTAATTGTATGCATATTAGAATAAATTATTTCAAGTAGTGCTTTTCGTATGTAACATATTAAGTAAATTAACAACATATAAAATGCCTCCAAACTAATTTATATACTAAATAATAATGGTATAATTACAAAAAAATAAAATATAGGAGGAAAATATGTATAGAAATGCAAAAGAAGAAATAAGTGAACAAAAAAATGATAAAGCAGATACAATAAGAGAGGGCATATTGAAAAGAAAAATTAAAAGTAATAAAGGGATAACATTGATAGCTCTAATGATAACCATAATTATAATATTAATAATTGTAGGAGTAACACTAACCCTAACTTTAGGTGAAAGAGGTATATTCAAAACAACCAAAAATGCAAGCCTAATAACAAAAATAAAAGAAATAGAAGAGCAAGCACAGCTTTCATATGCAGATAAAAAAACGGAAGAATTAGCAGGAGGAGAAAAAGTAACAATAGATAAAATAGTAAATGATTTAAAAGAACAAGGATATAAAATAGTGCCAAAAACATCAGGAGCAAATACTGTAGATGGAATAGAATTAAGCGATAAAGAAATAACAATGGATGAAAATTCTACAGCAAGTTTAATATATACTTTAAAATATGCAGAAGGAACAACACAATATTTTGCAGAAATATCTGGAAAATATTATAAAATAGTAATGGAAAATGATAAAATAATGGTAAATATGGAGCCAAGCAATATTGAAGAACAAGAAATACCACCGCTACCAACAATAATAGTAAACAAAGAAAATATAATAACAGTTGAGTTAGGAGAAAACGGAACAATAAAAGTAACTTCTAGTGAAAGCTATGGAGAAGTAGAAATAACAATAACATGTGAAGGAAAAATAGAAACATTTACAGTAACAGTGATTCAACCACCACCAGAAATGAAACCATCACATTCTGCAAAAGACATTTCAGCATTATATACATGGGAGGAAATGGCAGAAGCTGCAAAAATAATATCAAATAACGATGATATAATAAAAAAAGATATTGCTGAAGAGGTAAAAATAAAATTCAATGAAAAAACAATAACCATAGGAATTGGAGATACCATGAAACTTAATGGTAATAACGTAAGGATATTAGGATTTAATCATGATGAATTGTCTGATGTAAGTGTATATAAAAATGAAGATGGAAAGACTAACAAATATGCAGGAATTACTTTTGAATATGTTAATTCACTATTTAATTCAAAAATGCACTCAAATAGTAATTATCCATATGGCAAATCTGATGTTAGAACTAGATTAAATAGTACAGAGTATGATAAAATTAAAAGTATTGCTAATATAAAAATGGTAAAAAAGATATATGGACTAGATATGGATACTACTGAGTATGGTGTTGTTAATGATTACTTGTGGGTTCTATCGTATTATGAGGTATGCCCAAAAGGATATATATTATCTACTTCGAACAGAAAAAGCAAAGCGCCAGAAGGAACAGAATACCTTTTTTTTAGCCGAGTAGTTGAGGGGCGAACTAATTTAGGGATGACATTAAAAACAAGATTTGAAATTAGTAAGTGGTTGAGAACTCCTGATTATGGTACTCAAGCCTATATGTGGTGGTCTAGTTTTGAACAGTGTTCTAGGGAAAATGGATATTATTCAACCTATGGTATAGCTCCTGGATTTTGTTTATAAGTAAGGTACAATAGGTAGTTCAGCTAAATTAAAAAAAATCAAAAAGAACACTTGAAAAGTGTTCTTTTTTGATATAGAATTGTATTGCCTAAAGAAAAAATGGGTAACATACTAAAGATAGGAAAAATTTTAAATATTTTAAGGAGGAAAAAAATATGTCAGTTAGAGTAGCCATTAATGGTTTTGGACGTATTGGACGTCTAGCATTTAGACAAATGTTTGGTCAAGAGGGGTATGAAATTGTTGCAATAAACGATTTAACAAGCCCAGAAATGCTTGCACATTTATTAAAGTATGATTCTGCTCAAAAAAAATATGAAAAAGCAGATACAGTAGTTGCAGGAGAAGATTCAATTACAGTAGATGGAAAAACAATAAAAATATATGCACAAAAAGACGCAAAAGATTTACCATGGGGAGAAATTGGTGTGGATGTTGTATTAGAATGTACAGGATTCTATACATCAAAAGAAAAAGCTATGGCACATATAGAAGCAGGAGCAAAAAAAGTAGTTATATCAGCACCAGCAGGAAATGACTTAAAAACAGTAGTATTTGGTGTAAATGAAGGAATATTAACACCAGAAGACAACATAGTATCAGCAGCATCTTGTACAACAAACTGTTTAGCACCAATGGCAAAAGCATTAAATGACTATGCACCAATTCAATCAGGAATAATGACAACAGTTCATGCTTATACTGGAGACCAAATGGTACTTGATGGACCACATAGAAAAGGTGATTTAAGAAGAGCAAGAGCAGCAGCTGCAAACATAGTTCCAAACACAACAGGAGCTGCAAAAGCAATAGGTCTTGTTATTCCAGAATTAAATGGAAAATTAATAGGTTCAGCACAAAGAGTTCCAGTTGTAACAGGTTCTACAACAATACTTGTAGCAGTTGTAAAAGGAGAAGATATAACAGAAGAGAAGATTAATGAAACAATGAAATCTGTTTCAAGTGCATCTTATGGATATACAGATGAATATCTAGTATCTTCAGATGTTATAGGTATGAATTATGGTTCATTATTTGATTCTACACAAACAATGGTAACAAAACTAGAAGATGGATTATATCAAGTTCAAGTAGTTGCATGGTATGATAATGAAAATTCATATACAAGCCAAATGGTAAGAACAATAAAATATTTTGCTGAATTAGGATAAAATAATAAAAACTTCCTAAATTAACAAGGAAGTTTTATTATGGTAAATCTTATATAAAAACTTAAAAAAGAATACTTGAAAAGTATTCTTTTTTAGTATACAATGTTATCGTTAAAGAAAGAATAGGATATAATACATTATAAGAAAATTATATATTTAAATGGAGGGATTTATTATGAATAAAAAAACAGTAAAAGATATTGATGTAAAAGGAAAAAAAGTTTTAGTTCGTTGTGATTTTAACGTACCTCAAGATGAGAATGGAAACATTACAGATACAAGAAGAATTGTATCTTCATTACCAACTATAAAATATTTAATAGAAAATGGTGCAAGTGTTATTCTTTGTTCTCACCTTGGAAGACCAAAAGGAGAAGTAAAAAAGGAATATTCACTTGCTCCTGTTCAAAAAGAACTATCTAAAGAGTTAGGATGTGATGTAAAACTAGCAAATGACATTATAGGAGACAGTGCAAAAGAATTAACATCTTCTATGAAAGAAGGAGAAGTAGTTTTACTTGAAAATGTACGTTTTGATGCAAGGGAAGAAAAAAATGATCCTAGCATGTCACGTGAACTTGCAAGTCTTGCAGATATATATGTAAATGATGCATTTGGTACATCACATAGAGCACATGCATCAACTGCAGGTGTAGCAGATTACTTACCAGCAGTATCAGGTTTCTTAATAGAAAAAGAACTTGACTTTATGGGAAATGCCTTAGAAAATCCAAAAAGACCATTTGTAGCTATATTAGGAGGAAAAAAAGTTTCAGATAAAATTGGAGTAATAAATGCATTACTTGAAAAAGTAGATACATTAATGATTGGTGGAGCAATGGCATATACTTTCTTTAAAGCACAAGGATATGAAGTTGGAAATTCTATATGTGAATTAGATAAATTAGATTTAGCATTAGAATTAATAGAAAAAGCAAAAGCAAAAGGTGTAAAACTTATGCTTCCACAAGACACAAAATTAGGAAAAGAATTTAGTAAAGATACAGAAAGTAAAACAGTAAAATGCACAGAAATACCAGATGGTTGGGAAGGATTCGATATAGGAGAAGAAACAATAAAACTATACAAAGAAGAACTTAAAAATGCAAAAACAATAGTATGGAATGGACCACTTGGAGTATTTGAATTTGACCAATTTGCAATAGGAACAAATGAAATAGCAAAAGCATTAGCTAATGTAGATGCAATAACAATAATAGGAGGAGGAGATTCAGCAGCAGCAGTAGAAAAAGCAGGATTGGCAGACAAAATGACACACATATCAACAGGAGGAGGAGCAAGCTTAGAGTTCTTAGAAGGAAAGAAACTACCAGGAATCGAATGTTTACAAAATAAAGATTAATAAAAGCAAAAACTATGAAAATGAGAGATTAAAAAAGGAGGAAAAATAATGCGAAAAAAAGTAATTGCAGGAAACTGGAAGATGAATAAGACTCCAGAAGAAGCTAAGAAATTTATGGAAGAGTTTATTCCATTAGTAAAAGATACAGAACATGAAGTTATAATTTGTGCACCATTTATAGATCTAAAATATTTAGTAAAACATTTCAAAGATGCAAATGTAAAAATAGGTGCTCAAAATATGCATTGGGAAGAAAGTGGAGCATATACTGGTGAAATATCTGGTTCTATGTTAAAACAAATAGGAGTAGAATATGTAATAATAGGACACTCAGAAAGAAGACAATATTTTGCAGAAACAGATGAAACAGTAAATAGAAAAGTAAAATCAGCATTTAAAAACAATTTAAAACCAATAGTATGTGTAGGAGAGAGTCTAGAAGAGCGAGAAAAAGGAATAACAAAAGATATAATTACAACACAAACAAGACTTGCATTAGATGGACTAACAGATGAACAAGTAGAAAAGACAATAATAGCGTATGAGCCAATATGGGCAATAGGAACAGGAAAAACAGCAACAAGTGAAGATGCAAATAATAGCATAAAAGAAATTCGTGACGAAATTTGTAAAATATATGGACAAAACATAGCAAAAAGAGTTATAATTCAATATGGTGGTAGTGTAAAACCAGAAAATGCAAAAGAACTATTTAGTACATCAGATATAGATGGTGCATTAGTTGGGGGAGCAAGTCTTAAACCAGAAGAATTTGCAAAAATTGTGAACTATTAAAAAAATAAGGGAAGTATACAAAAGGGGGCTAAATAAATGAAGAAAGAGGAGACTAAAAATATGCAAAATTTAGCGTACAAAGTGAAAAAGTATACTTATGAAGATTTATTACAAATGGGTGAAGAAGAGAGGTATGAAGTAATTAATGGAGTATTATATAAAATAAAATCTCCAATAACACTTCACCAACAGATAGTAGGAGAATTATATGTACAATTTTATAAATATTTAGAAGA
>CATKFT010000267.1 GCA_949747745.1 uncultured Clostridia bacterium | reverse complement strand
ATCTTAAAGCAAAAAACAATTAAAGAATTAATTGCGCCATCTGGAATAGATGCTTCAAACATAGACCATTTAGAAATAGTATCAAACACAAAAAGATACGCAAGAAGCTTTTTTGTATCAGCACTTCCTAGAATGGCAATATTCCCAGAACTATTTAGAGACCTATATTTATTTGGAGATGTAAATACATCAATATATATAAACCCAGTACCAGAAGCAAAATCACAAAATGAATTAAATAGAGTAATAAACCAATTAGAAACAGAAAGAATTGTTGCAGCTGACCGTGGTAATATAAACAGACAAAGTACAGTAGGACAAAAAAGATATGAGGCAGAACAATTAAGAGATGAAATAGCAGCAGGATTTAATAAATTATTTGAAGCATCAATAGTATCGACATTATTTACATACAGTTTAGAAGACTTAGACAAATTTACAAGTTTACTTGCAACAGAAATGTCAAAATCATTAGTTAATGTTAAAAGCGCATGGGGAATACAAGAAGAAGCATTTAAAAGTAACCTACCATTAATGGATGATAAAATAAAAAAAGTACATACATTTGATAGACGTTCAATGGGAACAATATTCCCATTTACAACTTCAGAAGTAGGACATCCTACAGGAGTACCACTTGGATTTAATAAACAAACGGGAGTACCAATATTATTTGATAATTTTCACTCATCACTTTCAAATTATAATATGGTTATATTTGCAAAATCAGGAGCTGGTAAATCCGTAACAATGAAAACATTAATATCAAGATCAGCAGTACTTATGGGAATAGAGAGTTTAGCATTAGATGCAGAAGGTGAGTACTCTATAGTTGCAGAATCCCTAGGAGGAATAAATGTAGTACTTGGACCAAACTCTAAAACAATAATAAATTTATTTGATATAGAACCAGAAATAATAAAAGATGAGATAACAGGTAAGGAAAGAGTAGTATTAAATGTAGAAAATAAAGTAGAAGACGTAACACAGGCATTACTTACAATGGCAAGAGGAAGTACAAGAAGTAAAGAAGTAAATGAATTAACAAAGCAAATAATAGCAGAATCAGTGGGAGAAGAGTATGCAGAAGCTAAAATAAATTCAGATCCTTCAAGCATATATGAATCAGCAGCTACAATAGTAAAAGGAGATGTATTAGCAAAAAGAAAAAAAGAAATGCCAACAATAGGTAGTTGGTATAAAAGGGTTGAAAAAAAAGCAAAAGAAAATGATAATGCAGATTACAAATTCCATTATAGCTATTTATTAAAAGTAATGAAACAGTACATAAGAGAATATGAAGGACAAATGGCATATTTTGATGGGCAATCTACATTTGAATTATTAGATGGAGCACCATTTATAAACCTTGATATATCACAGCTAGAAGAAAGATTTGCAAGACCACTTGCACAACAAATTTTACTATCATGGATATGGGAAAAATATGTTAAGAAAAATTCAGAAGATAGAACAAAAGCAAGCAAAAAAAGAGTTTTAGTAGATGAAGCATGGATGTTACTTCCATACCCAGAAGCAGTAGATTTCTTAAATACAATGGCAAGACGTGCAAGAAAAAGAAATGTTTCACTTGCAATAATTTCACAAAGATTTCAAGATTTCTATGAAAAACCAGAAGCACAGGCAGTATTAACATCATCAGATACAAAACTATTTTTAGCACAAGACAAATCAGAAATTGGATACTTAAAAGAAGTATTTAAACTTTCAGAAGGAGAAGCAGGTTTTTTAGTAACTTGCTTAAAAGGAGAAGGATTATTAAAAGTAGGTGGAGATACAGCAATTTTACAAATAACACCAACGAAGAAAGAATTTGAGTTTGTTGAAACAAACTTAAACAACATAGTAAATTCTAGAAAGAAAAAAGCAATAGGCTAAAGAAGGAGTAGCAATGAAAAGTTTTACAAATAGAAGTATAAAACAAAAGACAATAATTGTAATAGTAACAATGCTAATGCTAACATTTACTATACCAAAACCAGTAAGTGCAGTAAGTAATATCCTATTAAGTCCAATTATAACACTTGCAACAAGTTTACTTGATGCAGGACAACACTTATTAGAATGGGCAATGCTTGGTGAAACTAGTAGTTTTATGAAAGATGTTGATAAAACTACTACATATACAGCTGCAAATAATGCTGGATATATAGTCGATTTAGTAAAAGAAGGTAAAGAAGTAGATGGATCACTTTGGGGACTAGGAGATGCAAAAGTTCCAGTCATAAGATATACACCAGAAGAAATATTTGCCAATAAAGTTCCAATGTTAGATGTAAATTTTATAAACCCATCTGTAAAAACAAATGGACAAGTAGATCCAGAAAGAAATATAGCAATGAGGTTACAACCAACTATAGCTAGTTGGTATATAGCAATAAGAATACTTGCAATTGTAGGTTTATTATCTGTACTTGTTTATCTAGGAATTAGAATGCTATTTACAGGTATTGCAGCAGATAGAGCAAAATATAAAAAAATGATAATGGACTGGGCTGTAGCGATGTGTCTGGTATTTATGCTACATTATATAATGTCATTTGCTTTAACAATGAGTGAAGTAGTAACATCTATGATATCAACAACAGATACAGGAAGTATAAATGTTTATTTTGATGGAGGTAATTTTAGTGGTAACCTAATGAGTTATGTTAGGTTTATGATACAAAGTACAGATACAAGTGAAGGACTAGCATTTTTCTTCTTATATTTAATGCTTATTATATATACAATTAGGTTTACATGGACGTATTTAAAAAGGGTAGTAAATATGGCATTTTTAACATTAATAGCGCCAGTAGTAGCACTAACTTACCCAATAGATAAAGTAGCAGATGGAAAAGCACAAGCATTTAATTTATGGATAAAAGAATTTGCATTTAATGCATTATTACAACCATTACACTTATTTTTATATATGGTATTATTAGGTTCAGCAACAGAACTTGCAGCAATTAATCCATTATATGCAGTAGTATGTTTAGGATTTATATTAGCAGCTGAAAAACTATTAAAGCAAATGTTTGGATTTAACAAAGCAGGAGCAGGAACGATTGGTTCACTTGCAGGAGCAGCAGGAGTATCAGCACTTGCACATAAAGCAGTAATGGGATTAGGAAGAGGTCCTCATGGAAAAGGTGCATCTGGAAAAGTTAGAACAAATGAGGACTATAAAAGAGAAGGAAGAGATTCAGGAATAAGAAAAGAATATGATTCTTTTAATACAGAAGATCCTATAGGGATGCCAGAAGTAGATGCACCAGATGAACAAACAAGTGGAGGAAGAGAATGGAAGGATGTAAGAAGAGCATCAGATAATACAGGAGGATTACCTTCTCCAGAAGAAGCAGAACCAAAAGGTGAACAAGAGGAGAGTGGTTCAAAAGAAACATTAGATGATTTAGAACAACAAAGAGCAGAATTGTATAATCAAGGATACACAGATAATAGTGAGGAAATACAAAATTTAAATGAAAGAATACAAAATGGAGACTTTGAACAACCAGAAACAAATCAAGAACTAGATACAAATCAGCAGCCAAATACAACAGGAAGTCCAGATCCAGCCATGACAGCAAACATGTTAGGAACTCTTGCAGAAGATAGGCCAGATACATGGAGAGATTTAAGAGATAGAGATAAGCAAGCAAAATTAGATTTTAAAGCAAGAAGAAAAGAAGATAAAGAACAAGCAAAAATACAAAAAGTAATAGATAGAAAAACAGGAGAATTAAAGAGAAGACGTGGAATAGCTGCATACCAAACAATTAGAGGAATAAAAAGAGGAGCAGGAGCATTTGCATATTCAGCAGCACGTGGTACATTAAAAACAGCAACAAGAGTAGCAGTAGGTGGAGCATTAGCTGCAACAGCAGGAGTAATAGGAGCAACATTAGGAGATGGAGAAAAAGCATTATCTATGGCAGGAGCAGCATTTGCTGTTGGTGCTGGAACTGGAGGAAAATTATTTGAATCAAGTGTAGGAAAAGGAATGAGAAAAAAGAGTGTTAGAGATAATTATGGTGCAGGAAAATATGGAAATAGTATAGATGCAAGAAATGCAAGAGCAGATAAAGAATTCCTAAAAAGTGATGAATTTAATGATTATTATGATAAATATTTTAGTGGTAAAAAGACTAAAAAAGAAGTAAAAGAAGCTTTTCAATCTTATAGACAAGCTGGAATTACAGATAAAGGCACAATAAGAAAAGCAATGGCATTAGAAGATAAATATAGAGAAAAAGGTGGAAATAGAGAAGCAATTAGAGAAAACGTACAAGGTATTGTACAAACAAGAGGTTTAGTAGATTCTAAAGCATATAATGGAGATAGTAAAGCTATAGAGGCATCAAAACAAAGAATTGAAAGACAACTTACAAACATAAAAGATGAAAAGTTAAGAAGACAAAGAGCAGAACAATTATTCCAAGGATACCAAGACTTTTACGATTTAGGATAATAGAAATATAGTAAAATTCTAAAATATGAGTTTATATCTTTTAAATTATAAATTTTATAAAATTAGTTTAATTATAGATATTATTTTATAAATAAAACAATACATATTCAAAAATTAGATAAATTATAAATATAT
>CATKFT010000266.1 GCA_949747745.1 uncultured Clostridia bacterium | reverse complement strand
TTTGGAGACTTCTATCTTAACCGTTGGACGACGCCCCTATATGAATAATAACTATTATTTATTATACAGTTATTATTCAAAATATGCAACCTATTTTTAGTAAAATTTTTAACTTTTCATTACTATATAATACTTTTAGTTGATAATTACTTGGACAAGCAGTAATAATAATATAAAAATGAGTTCGTACATATTTAACAAATCGATGTTTTTTAACCTTATATTAAAATATTCTTAATATATCATTATAAGTAACAAATATCGATAATACAATTAATATTACAAATCCTGCCATTTGTATACCTGCTTCTACATTTTCTTTCATTGGTTTTTTTCTTATTGCTTCAATAATATAAATAACTACTTTTCCTCCATCAAGTGGTGGAAATGGTAAAAGATTTGTTACTCCAAGTGATAATGAAATCAATGCTACTATATAAATAAAATCACTTATTCCCTTGGTCTCTGCAACTATTCCAGATATTCCAATTGGTCCCATTAATTGCTCTGCTTTTACTTTTCCTGTAAACATCATTTTTAAATTATCTATAATTGATACTGAAAAATCTACTGTATCCCAGAATCCATAGTATATATTATTTATTAAATTTTTTTCTGCCTTTTCAAATTGTACACCTAATAAATAAGTATATGTTATATTTGGTGTTACAATTATTTCTTTTATTTCATCTTTTCTCATAATAGTAAAAACGCATGTTTCTTGTTCATTTTCTTTTATATATTCTACTACTTTATATGGGTCATTTTCTACATCCTTGCCATTTATTTTTAATATAACATCATTTACTTGTATTCCTTCTTTTTCTGCTGGACTATCTGGATATATAGCTACAATTTTTGTTGTAATTTCTTCCCCTTGTGTTCCGAAGATATATTCCTGTATCTTTACCAGGAATTTTAGTTGGTTTTACTTTTATTTCTTCTAAATTATTATTTCTTTTTATAGTAACTATTACTTCATTTCCATCTGATACTTTTAAAATTTCTTCTACATCTTTTTTGTTTCTTATTCTTTTATTATTTATTTTTACAATTTCGTCTCCTACTTCTATTCCAGCAATTCCCGCTCCATACCTATCATCTACTATTTCAATTTTTTGTGATACATAATTCCCTGTGCTTGTAACTAATATAAAATAAACTAAAAGCCCAAATACAATGTTTACTATTCCTCCTGCTAATACTATTGCTATTCTTTTTGGTATACTTGTTTTACTAAAAGAACCTTCTTTGTCTGAACGTTCTTCTTCTCCTTCCATACTAACAAATCCACCAAGTGGAATTAACCTAAGTGCATACTGAGTATTTGTATTTTTACTCTTCCATATAGTTGGTCCAAAACCTATTGCAAATTCATTTACTTTTACTCTACAAAGCTTTGCAACTAGAAAATGACCTCCTTCATGTATAAATATCAAAAATCCTAATAAAATTATTACTTTTAAAGCTGTTATAAAAAAACCTATCAAGCTCTACTTCCTCCTCTAAAATTGAAACTCTTTTGTATTTCTAAATGTTTATTATTTACTTTAAATTAATATATATTATAATAATCTTAATAGCATATATGCATATGGTGCAATAAATATAACGCTATCTATTCTATCTAGCATTCCACCATGTCCTGGTATTAAATTACTAAAGTCTTTTATTTCTACATATCTTTTTATACTAGATGCTGCAAAATCTCCAATTTGACCCATCACACTTAAAATTATGGATATTATTATTGTATACACATATGAAAATTCCATCATAAAAAATGTATTAAATATGTATGTACAAATTAGTGATAGTAATATTGCTCCTAGTATTCCTCCTAAACATCCTTCTATTGTTTTATTAGGGCTAATTTTACTAAATTTATGTTTTCCTATACATTTTCCAAATATATAAGCAAATATGTCTGTTCCCCAAGCACAAGCAAGTATATACCATACTAGTAATTTACCATTTTCAAAACCATTTATTAGTGGAATAAACATCAAAAATAATGGTATGTAACATATTCCAAAAAATGTAATTGCTATATCTTTTATGTTTGTCTTCATATTAGTTAAGATTACTTGTAAAAATAAAATTGATACTGCAAGTGGTATTAACACACTTACTATTGTTATTGCATGTTCTAGTGGAAATATGTGAATAAATGCAATTAATGCTGATGCTACATATCCAACCCATATAGTTGGATTTGCTTTTTCTTTTCCCTTAAATGCTTTGTGATATTCATGTAAACTCATTGCTGCAACTACTCCAAATGTTATATCTACTATATATTTATTTCCAAAAACTAATATTATTACCACTAATGGAAAACCTAGTAATGCCGATGTTATTCTTTTTATATCCATATATTCCTACCTTTCTTCTATTTTCCTCTTTTAATAGTTCTTGTCTGGTATTCTTTTATGCATTCTAGTAAATCTTCCTCTGTAAAGTCTGGCCAATTCTTTTTAATAAAAACAAATTCTGCATATATTGTCTGCCAAGGCAAAAATCCACTTGTTCTTATTTGTCCACTTGTTCTTATTAATAAGTCTACATCAGGTTGACCACTTGTATATAAATTATTTTCAACTGTTTTTTCAGTTATATCATCTATTTCTATTTTTCCCATCTTTACTTCTTCTGCTATTTTTTTTGTTGCCATTATAAGTTCAGCTCTTCCCCCATAATTAAAGGCAACATTAAATACTACTCCTGTATTACTTTTAGTTCTTTCTACTGCCTTATTAATACTATTTTGTAAAGATACACTTAATGCATTAATATCACCTAAAACTTTAATTTTAACATTTTCTGTGTCAGCTCTTTTTGAAAAGTCATCTAAATAGTTTCCTAAAAGTAACATTAATGCTCCTACTTCTTCTTTAGCTCTATTCCAGTTTTCTGTAGAAAATGCATATACAGTTAAATGTTTTATTCCAATTTTATTTGCATATCTAACTATTCTTTCTAAAGTTTTTGCACCTTCCTTATGCCCATGCTTTGGATCTAGTGCTCTTTCTTTTGCCCAAGTTCTATTTCCATCCATTATTATTCCTATATGCTGTGGTAATCTATTTATATCTATTTGCTCTATTGTCATCTATTATCTCCTAATTTAATAATCTTGTTTATCCATTATTTTTCTTTAATAGGCTATTTATCTAATTTTAATATTTTTTTATTTGTATAACTTATTAGTTCTTATCTATATTTATGTATTAATTTATATTGTCTTATTTTATTTATAATTATACACTCATAATTTCTTTTTCTTTATTTGCTGTAATAGAATCAATTTCTTCTATTTTTT
>CATKFT010000265.1 GCA_949747745.1 uncultured Clostridia bacterium | reverse complement strand
TTTAAATTTCTATATACATGTTCTTGTGTAGCATCTTCACTTGTGTTTCCGTCTTTTTTTCCATTTATATAGTATGTGTAAGTTTGTCCTCCTTCTACATTGCTTCCTTTTACTCCTTGAGTTGTTATTGTTGTTCCTGATGCTATTACTGATGTATCAAACAGTGTTGTGTTTACATCTCCTACATTATATTTCATTGCCCAAAATCCTGTTAGCTCTTTTCCATCAAATGTAAATGCATCTGGTATTTGGTATCCACTTGAGCAAATAGTTGATCTTCCTTTTATGAATTTTACTGTACTTCTTTGGTTTGTCTGATCTAGTGTAAATTCATATCTTGGTATCCATGTATAGTATATTTCTCCACCATTATTTCTTACTACTATGTTTGCCCATTCTGATGAGCTATAATCATACCAGTAATCTGGCTTATTTTCACTGCTTATTGGTATTGTACTATGTTCATTTCCATTTTCATCGTATATTACATAGAACGTATTATCTTTTATTTGTTCAAATCCTGTTAAATCTGGTTCATTTACGTCTGCCATTGCATATATTCTTGTTCTACTTCCTACCATTTGTTCATTTGCATTTAGTAATGTTATGTTTATTACATTGTCTCCTTTTCGTAGTCCTGTCATTTTAAATTCTTTTGCTTGAATTGCTGCTATTTCTGTTTTATCTGTTATTGTGTATTTTTCTTTTCCATTTAAATATATTATGCATTTTGCTACTTCATCTGGTGGGTTTGTTATTTTTGTGTTTTTTATTGTTATTGTTCCTGCTTTTGTTATCATACCATAGTCTACTATTGATGCTTCAGCTGGTGTTTCTCCTATGTTGTATTTCATTGCCCAAAATCCTGGTAATGCTTTTCCATCAAATGTAAATGCATCTGGTATTTGATATCCTTGTGCTTCTAGTTCTTCCCATGTTGTTATATTATCATCCTCATCTTTATATGGGTCTTTGTATATGTTATCTGTTGATATTAGTTTCACATCACTTCTTTGATTTTTTTCATCTAGCTTAAAGCAGTACCTTGGTATCCATGTAAAATATGTTTCTGCCCCATTAAATTCTGTTACTATATTGGCCCATTTACTGTTTTTATAGTCATACCAGTTTTCATTTGGTTTCTCAAATATCCATTTCCCTGGTGTCATAGTCTCTTTATCTGTTTCATTTACATATCTTGTTGTATATTTATTAAATCCTGTTCCTAGGCTTGGTGTACACATATATATTCCATTTACAAATTCATAGCTCCCATTTGTGTTTTCTATTCCTGATGGTCTTTTTAGTTCTAATATCTTTATTCCTACATCTTGGCACCACTTTGCTTCTTGTTCTGCATATTTGTTTTTATCACTTTTAACATAATATGTTTCGCCTTTATATACTACAATATATTTTTCATCTCTTTCTTCCATATCTTTTATTATTTCTTTTATTGATATATTTACATCAGCATCTGTTATATCAAACTCTTCACCTTCTCTTTCATAAGCTAAAATTACTTCTTTTAATGGCTCTCCTGAGTTTATTCTATCTTTATCATCTCTCATAGCTTCCAATGCTTTATCTGCAACATACAAATCAACTTGTTCTTTATATTTTGCCATCCTTGTTTTATAACTAGCCTCATTTGCCCTGTTAAATATACCATTTTTCCCTGTTAGGGCTCCTATTCCTACTCCTGCTAAGATTAGAAGTATTATGATTATAATAATTAAAGCAATAAGGGTGATTCCGCTTTTGTCTAGCAGTTTTACTAATCATCTATTTTTTTCCTTTCCTTATGATTTAAATGTTCATTTCTCACATATATTAATATTAGACTACATATCTTTTAGAGTTTAACTATAATTTTATTCTGCTCTAAAACTTACAGCACACCCTCTACTCTCAGCATAGTTGTTATTGTAATTCCAACCATCATTGTCTTTGTACTCAGATGAACCTCCTGAACTAAATATTCCTTTTCCACCAGCACGAATGCAACCACCAACACTAAAATTTATCCAAATATATTGACATATTCCACCATTCCTTATCATTTGTGTTTCAGTTAAAGTTCCACCATGCCATCCCCTAATTCCTGCTTCTTCTGTTATAGAACCGAGTTAAATTTAATGATTCAGAAAGATATTTATTACTTTCATTTTTATGGTATGCAACAATCTCCCATCTATCTCCTGTAAAATATACTCCTGTTGCATTTCCAGTAGTTGTTCTTTTTTGTGGATCTGTTTCATCTCTTAATTTCCCTGAATTTCCATATCCTGATGCCGATAATATTGCTACTGCTCCATATTCTGTTGGTAACATCATATGTACATCTATTCCATTTTCTTCACTTGTTGCATTTATTCCATCTAATATTTCATCTAATCCCATAGTTTGTCCTGTTGTTTCCATTTGTCTTATACTCGTTAACCATGCTGCTCCCTTTTTCGTTGCTGGACTTTTATGTGTTGCCTGATTTGCTTGTAATGCAGCTTGTGAGTTTGTTGTTCCAAGTATGATTAATGATACTGTAAGTGTGCCTGTTAAAACTATTGTTTTTAAGTTAACCATTTTTTTCATAATCTCCCTCATTTCCTTTCCAATTATTTCCTTATAATTCATTTGCATTTATATTATTGGCATTTTTTTCCATAATTATGCAAATGTTACACGTTTTCATATCACATTTTACCATAATGCATTCTTTGTTTTCAATATAATTAAAAGAAGTTACACAAATGTAATAAATGTAACTTCTTTGTAATATTAAATTTTATACTTTTATTTACCTTCTTCCATCAACCAATCTAAAACATTAATCTTCTTTATTCCCTCATAATCTACTATTGGATCTACATCCATTGTTAGTATATATTTAGGATAATGATTATTTATTTCTTGTAATGGTATTAACTCTCTTTCAAGAGTTGATTTTTCTCTTGTTGTGTATGCTACTTGAAAATAAGTAAACCCATCTTTATTTTCTGCAACAAAATCAATCTCTTTTTCTCCTGTTTTTCCTATATATACTTTATATCCTCGCCTTAAAAGTTCAAGATACACAATATTTTCTAATATATGACCTACATCTAAATTTCTTCTTCCTAGTATAGCATATCTCATAGTTACATCAGTAGCATAATATTTTTCCCCAGATTGTAGATATTGCTTTCCTTTTATATCAAACCTTGAAACCTTGTTAAAAACATAACTTTCTACTAATGCTTCTAAATATCTTTCTACTGTATGAACAGATATAGATCTTCCGTCTGAAGTTAAAGTATCAGATATTTTCTTTATTGATAGACAATTTCCAATGTTGTCAAACATAAATTTAGATACTGTTTTTAACATCGAAATATCTGCTATTTTTTTTCTTTGAGATATATCCTTTACTATTATTGTGTTATATAATGCATCTAAATAATCGTAGGTTTCAGTTTCTCCTTCTAATTTTAACGCATATGGAAATGAACTTTTGTTAATATAATTTAAATATATTTTTTCATCTACATCTTTTTTATAGTACTTTGCATATTCTTTAAATGATAATGGATACATTTTTATTTCTATATATCTACCTGTTAATAATGTTGCAAGTTCTCCTGATAATAAATAAGCATTAGAACCTGTTATATATACATCTATATTTTTTATTATATATAGTCCATCCACTGCTTTTTCAAATTCTTTTACTTTTTGTATTTCATCTAAAAATACATAATATTGTTTTTCATCTTTTACTTGCTCTTTAACAAATTTATATAATTTTTTATAATCTTCAAATTCATTTTCTGGATTCTCAAAATTTATTGATATGATATGATTATTTTCTACTCCTGATTTTTTAAGATAATCGATATATAATTCAAATAATGTTGATTTACCACATCTTCTTATACCTGTTATAACTTTAATTAAATCTTTATCTTTCCATTTTATTAATTTTTCTAAATATTCTTTTCTTTCTATCATATAATCACCTCCTAATATAATTAAATGATTATCTTTTAATATATTATTATCATTTATCTTAA
>CATKFT010000264.1 GCA_949747745.1 uncultured Clostridia bacterium | reverse complement strand
GATGGTCTTAAAGCACTAAAGGAAAAATTAGGTATTGAAGGTATGATAAAATTTATACAAATGTATAGTGATGGAAAGGGAGACTATACAGAAGAAAGACGAAAAGTTCTAAAAGATCTAAATAAAGAAGATTTACAAAATTTTTTGAGAGAAGAATTGAATTAATCAAATGTTAACCGCAACCCTGTTTTGCGGAATATAAATGCATAGGTGAGCAGATGTAACTCTTAGGCTCTATTTGCGACAAATAAATACGTAGGTGGACAAATAATCACTGACCGATATGTGATATATAAATGGTCGGGTAGTGAAGTTTAAAAACTATTCCTAAATATAGGAGTAGTTTTTTATGTTTTTATTGCTTTTTTAAAACTAATATGATAAAATGTAACAGAACGAAAATGAAGATACAGAGAATTAAAAAGAAAGTAGTGATGTTATGAAGATTGCAGCATATGCAAGAGTATCAACTGAAAAAGAATCACAAGTAGAATCATTTGAAAAGCAAATAGAGTTCTTTAATGAGTTTACTAAAAAGAATGGCTACGAATTGTACAAGCTATATGCAGACGAAGGAATATCAGGAAAGCAAATAAAACACAGAAAACAGTTCCAACAGATGATGCAAGATGCTAAAGCAAAGAAGTTCGATAAAGTAGTTGTAAAAGATGTAAGCCGTTTTGCGAGAAATACAGTTGATTTACTACAGAGTATAAGAGAACTAAAGTCTTATGGAATTGAAGTTGATTTCTTAAATAATGGTGAAATAATGGAAGGTGGCTCCGAATTTATATTAACAATTTTAGGGGCAATGGCACAACAAGAAAGTGCAAATATGTCTAAAAGGGTTAAATTTGGAAAGGATATCACTGCTAAGAAAGGTAGAGTTCCTAACATTGTATTTGGATATGATAAAATACCAGATGAAAGATATACTCTAAAAATAAATGAAGAAGAAGCAAGTATTGTAAAAGAAATATTTGAAAGCTATGTATATAAAGGAATAGGAACAACAAAGATTGCATGGGATTTAAATGACAGAGGAATAAGAACGAAGAAAACAAAATCAAAATGGGTACAAACCTCTATTGTAAGAATGCTTAAAAATCCAGTTTATACAGGTAGAGTAACGAATAAGAAATCAGAAGTAACAGATTTTATAACAGGAACGAGAAAAAACTTACCAGAAGAAGAGTGGATT
>CATKFT010000263.1 GCA_949747745.1 uncultured Clostridia bacterium | reverse complement strand
TATTGTTATTTCTGTACTTGGATTTACAAGTCTTGCTACTACTATTCCATTTGTATGTTCTGTAGTACTATATCCAATACCTGCTGTTGGATGTTCATCAACTTTTGTTAAATCTTGATAGAAGTTAAATGCTCTTGCTGCAAACCAATTTCCATTTGTTTGGTGTGCAATAATTTTAACATATTGTACCTTGTCTTGTCTTTTTTCTTCTGGTATTTCGAAACTCTTAGTTTGAGCTTTTGCAGCTTCAACAGTATTTGCTTGAGTTGGCCATGACCAAGGTGTACTTTCATTATTTGCTAAGCTAACCCATGTATCATCTTCTCCTGTTAAGCTACCTAAAACTTCACCTTTAACAATTCTTCCGTTTCCTCCTCCTGCTGGAACAAATTCTACTGCTGATAAATAAACTGGTTTATCTAGCTTAATAGTAATATAACGCTCTGTATCTGTTCCATTCCATGCAGAATGCCATCTTGTATTATAGTTTGCATCTATAGCATATGTTGCTGCTCCTCCATTATTTGTAGCTTGTGTTGAAACTGCATGAAGATTTAAGTGTGATACTGGTATATATTTTCTTGTATCTGGTTGGTTATCTTCTGTAAAATTATATATAGGTGATAAGTCACTAGTTAGGCATGTACCTGTTGCACATTGTCTTATTTGTACAGTTTTATTTCCTGTTAAATCTGGTGATGTTACACTATATGAAATCCAATTGTCATTTTCAGTATAGCGCCACTCTGTATTTAAGTTAACACCTACTACACGATTTTCTAAATCATTAGCATATATATTTGCAGGAAGACTTCCTTTTGTTATATCTATTTTGTATAGATTGTTTTCATCATAATTTACTCCAACAATGTGAACATAGATATCATTTTCTGCTGTAATACTATTTATTTGTTCTTTTGTTAATTGTAATTTATGTTCTTCTTCTGCTGTAAATGAAACTTCATTCCACTCAGCATCTGCCCAACTTTCATTTTCTCCTTTTCCAGTTATACAATAATCCCAACGAACACCATTTCCATCAAAACGACTTGATAATACAATTTTTCCTGCATCTACTCCATCAAATGAGAAAGTTGCAATTGTTTTATCTAATTTTCCTAATAAATAGTTTGCCTCTACTCTTGTAACTGATGGCTGAAGTACTTGGTCAGTTGCAGTATTTGGAAGTACACTTCCTTCTTGTAAAATTCTTGTTTGTAAAAGTGTAAATTTATATAAATTTTGTACACTTGTCAATTTTGGTTTTATTAAGTTAGTTAAATGTTGCATTGGTAATGGGAAACATTTTAAATTTTCTGCTAATCTCTCTGCTAAGTTATAGTAATCATCTTCTGTTTTATCTTCATTTGCATTATATACATTAATTAGACCTACCCAGGCATCAATATTTATAGGTTGTATTTCTAATGCTTTTTCATATATTTCTTCTTGTTTTGCCAAATCGTCTGCATATGTTTTTGCAAGCATAACTTGTTCTTCACATTTTACTAATTTTTCATAGTCGTTTATTGCTTCTTGTGCAAGTACCATATATACTACAGAATATCCTCTAGAATAACTAGCATTTCCCCATCCTAGTAACATTCTTTCACTTTTTTCTGATAATGTCCATCCACTTACGTCATTATCAATTCCCCAATAGCCTTGTCCATTAGTATTTTTTGTGTAATATAAAAGTGCTGCATGTCCTGGTTGTCCTATAACTGTTGCAGGTATTCCATGTGTTGCACGAATATTTGAACCACTTTTTGATATACCACCACAAACACAACCAGTTCCAAATTTATTTCTAAAGTTCATCCACACTTTATATAGTTTATAATCTGCTGTTCCTCTTGTTACTTTAATTGTATAAGTTGGATTATTTTTACCTCCAGGTATAGTAAATTCTGTATCAAATAGACCTACCTTTCCAATTTTTTCTCCCTCAGCATTAACTAATTCTTCACCTGAATTATCATTTGTTTTATTTATTGCAAATAATTCATTAAAATAAGTTCTATTATCTTCACTATAATAAATCGAATTACCATAATTTGGCCATACATAAGCTATATATGGGTGAGGTGTTAAGTAGTTTGTTGTCTTATATTGGTTTAATTTATCTTGAACATATGCATTTAACCATAAAATTTCTTCATCATCTATTAAGTTATTCATAACAAAACGCATTTCTTCAACATGTAAAGCTTCAAACCAAGATGAAATATCTAAATTTTCTGTTGCTCTCATTTTTCCATTTTCATACATATATTTATATATTGCATAACGTCTAAGTGCATCTGATTTATTTTCTGTAGCTCCTGATTGCATCCATAAACCTACATTTTGTGAATGTGTTAGTGAAAGTGAAATTGCCATCTTTTTATATAAATCCCCTTTAGTCAGATTTTCTGGGCACCAAGCCTTTTCTATTCTTTCACTATTGGTAAAGTCTTCTTTATATTCATTATAAAGTTTAGTAAGTTGAATTATTGAGCTATAATAGCTTCCTCCTTCTGGTGTTCCTCCTAATATATAAAGACGTAGATTTTCGACATCATTCATTAACCAAGATATCGCTTCTTTATTTTCTTCATTTAAGTTTGTAAAAAGTTGCAATAACTCATACCCCATATTTTTCACAAGTTCTCTTTGTAATAATACTAACTCATAATTACCTTTTAATTCTTGTCCCTCATAAGATTTAATTATTGTATCATATTCTTCTATTGTTTTTATGAAACTTACTGTTGGTTCTTCTTCTTTATACCCCTCTTTATATAATTTAGCATTTGCATAAACAGCATGGTCTCCATCTGCATTACCTCTATTACTGCAATACAATTTTATATAGTTTTTCCCTCTTATATCTACTGTTATAAATTCTGCTTCTGTATTACCTTTTTTTATTGGTGGAGAAACTAAAGTATGTAAATCCCAATCATCATCTTCTCCAGTAACTGAAGTATAAATAGCAAATTGAACACCATTTCCAGTATTTCCTCTACTTGCATCTATTCCATAATATGTAGAAAAATAGTCATAACCAAGTCCTGTTATGTCATATACTAATGTACTTGTTGCATGGGCTGATATTCCTTTTAAAAATTTTTTCTGTTGCCCATTCACAATTAAAGTTATTAATCCTTGATTATATTTGCTATCTAAATTTTTATCTAATGTTATACTTCCCCATCCTACACTTGATTGGTTGGCAATATAAGGAATATCTGATAAATAACAATAATCTTTCCCTGTCTTTTGTTCAGTTGCAAGAGATTTGTTTGTACATTGTGGTAATAAAAATGCTACTAATAATAAAGTAAAATAAAAACTTAGTTTTAATAAAAATTTTGTTTTAACTTCGTTTTTCTTTTCTTGCTTTTCCATTTTAATTTAAACCTCCACTTTTTTATTATACAACATATATTATAATAAATTTTTTTCTACTTTTCCAATATGTCTTTTTATCATTTCTTTATAATAATACCTCTAACCCTTTATAATTAAAAGTTTTTAAAACAAGTTTACATTTTTATTTCATTTTCGTAATGTTTTGTAATATTTGTATTTTATGTATTTATGTCTTTCTAAAATAGCTAATTTCCGTAGTAATTTTAAAGTTTTATAACACAAAAAATTATTATAATGGTAAAGCTATATAGTACTTTTATTTCATAAAAGTATTTTAGTTTTAGATATACCTTTAAATTTATTTTACTAAATTTCTTGTTCTTAACATTTTAATATTATATTGAATACAATGTTATATAGTTTAAAATTAGAGGTGTTTATTATGTTTTCAAATATATTTTATGATGCAAAAGCTAATATAAATGGGGGAAAAAAACATCCCAGAATTAATGGTATAGTTACTTTCAAAGAAACTAAAGCTGGTGTTTTAGTTTCTGCTAAAATTAATGGACTACCACAATCTAAAGAGCATTGTAAAGGAAGATTTTTTGGCTTTCATATCCATGAAGGAACTAGTTGCACTGGAAATTTGACTGATGAATTTGCAAATGCAAAATCTCATTTAAATTCCACTACTTGTCCTCATCCTTTCCATGTTGGAGATTTACCTCCATTAATTGAAAATAATGGTTATGCTTATATGACTGTTTTAATAAATAAATTCAAAATTAAAGATATTCTAGGAAAAGTTGTTATTATTCATGATTCTCCTGATGACTTTAATACTCAACCAAGTGGAAATTCTGGAACAAAAATTGCTTGTGGTAAAATTGAAAAAGTATAAAAAAATAGTAGACTTTTTGTTTTAGTTAAAAACTATTGATTAAACAAAAAGTCTATTATTTTAGTTCAATTCTACATTAATTTTGCTACCTTTTTTTACATTTATTCCTGGTTTAGGTAATTGTTCTTTTATTATTATTTCTTCTGGCTTCATATCTTGTGTTATTTCTATATTAGTTTCTAGTTCCAAACCTATTTCATTTAGTACTTTTTTTGCTTCTTTCAAATTAGTTTCTCTTATTTCTGGTACTGTTACTTCTTCTATTTTTTCTATTTCTTCTTGCTTATCTTTTTGTAACTCTAGATATGGTAATACTTCTCCTAAAACTTGACCTCCAACAGGTGCTGCAACAGCACCTCCTTGG
>CATKFT010000262.1 GCA_949747745.1 uncultured Clostridia bacterium | reverse complement strand
ATTAAAATATAAAGATCAAAATACTGCGATTGTATATGATGGTGCAAATTTTGTAAATGAAAGACAAAAAGTTAATCTAAATGTAACTAAAAAAGATTTTGATGAAAATATAGGATTATCTGGAGCAACATTTGGAATTTATGCAAAAGGAGATATTTATAACTATGATAATGAAGTTGTACTAGAAGCAGGAACTCTAATTCAAACAGCAATAAGTGATGAATTGGGAAATGTACATTTTACAGTAGATTTACCATTAGAAAACTTTGAAGTTAAAGAAATACAAGCACCGATAGGCTATTCAAGTTCAAATAAAGTAATAGAAGTAGATGCTACATATAGAGGGCAAGAAGTACCAACAATTGAATTACAATACGAATTAAAAAATAAAATAATAGAGGTAGAAATATCTAAAAAAGATATTACAGATAACTCAGAAATTGCAGGAGCATATATTAAAGTATTTGAGAAAGATAACGAAGGAGCTATTTTTGAAGAGTGGATTTCTGGGCAAGATGGATTAAATGAAGATGGAACAGTTAAACCACACATTATGAAAGGATTAGAAGTAGGAAAAACATATGTTATGCAAGAAGTGTCTAGTCCTCACGGATTTGCTATTGCACAAGATGTAGAGTTCACAATTGAAGATACAAGTAAAATTCAAAAAGTAGAAATGAAAGATGAGGTTGTATTTGGAGAACTTGAGTGGAATAAAACTGGTGAAATTTTTATGGGAGTTGCAAAAGGAAATAGTGAATTCGGAGAAACATTTACACCTGCTTGGCATAAATCTAATTTACTTGATACAGAAATTACTATTTATGCTGATGAAGATATAAAGATTGGAAATACAACATACTACAAAAAAGATGAAAAAGTTGAAACATTAGAGAGTGATTGGGAAAAAGTTGTAAGTAAGAGAATCCCTGTAGGAAAATATTACTATATGGAAACAAAAACACCTTTTGGATATGTAGGAAATACAGATAAACATTATTTTGAAGTTAAGGATAATCAAAAAACAGATCTACAAATTATCTCATCAACACTAAATAATAATAGAGCTAGAGTAAATATTGAATTAACAAAGGTTCTTGAAGAACAAAATATATTTATAAATAATGAAGCTTATAAAGACATTAAATTTGGTATTTATGCAAGAGAGGACTTATATGATTATATGGGTAATGTAGCTATTGAAAACAACTCTTTAGTTGCAGTATCTGGAATTGATGAAAAAGGGCATTTAGTTAATATTCCAGATTTACCAATTGGAACGTATTTTATAAAAGAACTATCTACAAACTCACAATATGTGCTAGATCAAGATAAAGAATATAGTTTTGAAATTTCATATCGTGGAAAGACAGTTGCTGAATATACAATTCAAATAAACCATGGAATTATCGAGAACAAACTAGCGAAAGGAAAGATACAAATTATTAAAAAAGATAATCTTGACGAAAATAAGAAATTAGAAAATGTAGAGTTTGATATTTCAGCAGACAAAAATATGAAAAAAGTTATTATGACTGCAAAAACAGATGAAAATGGTATCGCAACATTTGAAAATCTTGAACTTGGAACATATTATATTAGAGAAACAAAACAAGTAGAAGGTTATATATCTAATGATTATATATACGAAGTAGAAGTTAAAGAAGACGGAGATTTACTAAAAATAGAAGTTTATAATCAGCCTACAAAAATGGAATTTTCAAAAGTAGATGAAACAAATACTAACGAACTACCAGGTGCAACTCTTCAAATTATAGATAAAGAAACAGGAGAAATTATTGAAGAGTGGGTATCAACTAATGAACCACATATTATCCATTATTTACAAGAAGGTAAAGAATATGTAATGAGAGAAGAAACAGCACCATATGGTTATACAATATCAGAAGAAATTACTTTTATAGCAGGTGATGGACAAAAAATTGTAATGCAAGATATGCCAATACTAAAAACTGTAAAAATAGTTAAAACTGATAGTGATACAAATGAAGTAATCAAGGCAGATTTTAAATTTGGAATATATGAGGATGCAGAGTGTACTAAATTAATAAAAGAAGTAAATTCTGATAAAGAAAATGGAACTGTATCTTTTGAAGATTTAAGATATGGCACATATTTTATAAAAGAGTTAAAAGCACCAGGAGGATACCAACTATCAGATAAAGTTATAAAAGTAGAAATTAATGATAGAGGAACTTTTGCAAATGGTGAATTATTAGAGGATAATGATTCTATATGTACATTTACTTATAGTAACAAACTAATACCAAAGATACAAACTGGAAATGAAGTAAATATTATGCTATTAATAGGTAGTTTAATAATTTCATTACTAGGAATAGTAGTAGGAGTAATTATATTAAAAAAGAAAAATAAATAGAAATTAGGGTGATACTTGTATCACTCTTTTTCTAAAAATTAAATTTAAGGAGGAATTTTTATATGTTAGAAATTAACGAAGTTAGAATAAAAAAGATAAATAAAGGAAAATTTTTAGGATTTGCAAGTATTTTAATAGAAAATTCATTAGTAGTAGATGGAATTGAATTACATGATGGAGAAAAAGGAAGATATATTTATATGCCTTTAAATCCTAAAATGAAGAAAACAAGGAAGAATAGCACATATCCAATTGATAATGAAACAAGAGAACAGATATTAAAATTAGTTTCAGATAAATATGATGAAGAAACTGAGGAATAGAAACATTAAATAGAAGATACATTATGAAATACTTTTGTATCTTCTTTTAATTTTATTATGAAATAAATCAAAGGAGGATAAAGTGCAAAATATTATTTTACCAGAGCTAGAAAAGCTTAAAAAACAAACAGATTTTATTATCAACAATAAGGAAATTTTAGAAAATAAAGATATAGAAAAGTATTTGCGAAGTTTAGAAGAAATACGATGTGAAATGTTTAGTAAAATTAAAATCAATAATAGAAATAGCATTAATGAAGATGAAAAAATTAGCTATATTAATAATTTATATAAAGCAACATTAGTAAATGATATTTTAAAAATACATATTCCAGAGGCATTACCCAAGTTTAAAAATATAAGTAATTATTCTTATAAGAATATTATGCTTAATACAGCAGAAAGTGTAAAAGAGTATAAAGGATTATTTAAAGATAATCTAACATTTGTGGTAATTATAGTACATGAAAAACAAGCTAATATGGATATAGATAATAAATATGTAAAACCTATAATTGATGCGTTAGTACTACAAAATATTATTCAGGATGATAATATAACTAATATGTTTTACTTAGCACAGGGAAGAAATGATACTAAGAAGCCATTTACAGAGGTATTTGTAATGAGTGGAGAATATATGCAAAGTTGGATTGAAAAATTACAAAAAATGTCTTAAAAAGTATGAAAAATTTCACAAAAAAAGGTTAAAAAATTTTTCATATAAAAACAATAGTAAAAGTATTGAAAAATAAGCAAAAAATTTTCTATTTTTTCAATAGTTTAAGACACCGTTGAAAAAACTGTGTCTTGAACAAAGAAAAAGGAGGGAGTTTGTGCAAGAAAAAAACAACATAAGTAAAGAAGATTTTGAAACATTAGAGTTTTTGCTAAAGTACAAAATGTTAAAAATTGAAGATGCAAGTTTGATTTATAAAACAAAAAGATATTATAGACAAAGAATTAATAAACTAATAGATAAAGGATATGTTAAAAGATATAAAAACTATATAGTACTTGATAAAAAAGGGAGAAAAGAACTAAATAAGATAGGGTTTGATTATATTAAAAATATAAAAAATGAAGCTTATATGGAAAGACTAAGAAATATTGCAAGTATTGCAACATTAAGCATAAATTCTAATATAAAGTTTATACCTAGCTGGGATATAAAGGAAAAAGATAAGTATACAGAAACAGCACGAAGATATATAGGAAAGCTTATAATAGAAGATAGAGAATACCTAACCTATTATATATCAGATAAAAAAGAACATATCTATATAAAACAATTATTATTTGATGCTAATAAAGCTATAAATTATGATGAGCTTATAATATTTGTTGAAAACTATGATGTGATAAATAAAAAGTATTCAAATTTATCATTTGGAAAGAAAAATACCTACATAATACAAAACAACAGCTTAAATAAAGAGCTGCTTAGAGAAATGAATAGCATAAATATTCATGATTTGTTAGAAAGTTTATATGAGAAAGAAGTTTTAATAAGTGATTGGGATAAAGCTGATTACTTATTAGAAGACGGAAGGTATATTATATATATGCCTTTTATTAATACTGAAAAGATAACAAGTATAAATTGGTATTACTTAGAAAATTCAGAATCTAATAGGAAGTTAGAAATAGTAACATTGGAAGAAAATGAAAAAGCAATTCAAGGAATAGTAAATAATAAATGTCAAATAAAATCTTTTAATAAAAACTGGTTAGGAGGGATAAATGAGGAATAGATTATTAAAAAAGATAATACAAAAGAAAAATATAATATTTGTTATTATCTTATATGTGTCTATGAGAATATTAATACCTATAATAAACGGATATATAAACTTAATAGGAGTATGTTTTAATAAGAAATATACAGTAACAGAAATACATAATTTTTTTGATTGT
>CATKFT010000261.1 GCA_949747745.1 uncultured Clostridia bacterium | reverse complement strand
TAAGTATAATTATTTTCAGTGAACTATAATTTTTTATTAAAAAAATACATAATTAACCAATTGACATATAAAAGCTTTAAATATATAATATGTTTTGGAAAAAGCATATATTTAAATGGTTTATAGGTGAAACCTTATTAAAAACCTAAATATATTTATAAGGAAAGTTTTATAAAATGATTTCACAAATTGTAATATTAATTATATTGATACTTTTAAATGCATTTTTTGCAGCAACAGAAATTGCATTTATTTCTTTAAATGATGCTAAAGTTGCAAAACAAGCAAAAAGTGGAAATAAAAAAGCAAAACAAATCTTGAAAATGCTAGAAAATCCAAGTAAATTTTTAGCAACTATCCAAATTGGAATTACTCTTGCAGGATTTTTATCTAGTGCTTTTGCATCAGATGCTTTTGCAAGTAAACTAGCGCCAATTTTAAATGAACTTATGCCTATGATATCTATATCTGCTTGGCAAAGTATATCAATTATAATTATCACACTTATATTATCTTTCTTTACTTTGGTATTTGGAGAATTAGTACCAAAAAGATTAGCAATGAAGAGTTATGAAAAGATTGCATTTGCGACTATTGGAATTATAAGATGTATTTATATAGTAACAATACCATTTGTAAAACTATTAACAATGTCAACAAACATAGTATCAAAATTATTTGGGGTTTCAGAAAAAGATGAAGAAATAGTAACAGAAGAAGAAATAAAGATGATGGTAGATGAAGGTGAAGAAAAAGGTTCAATAGAAGAAAACGAAAAGGAACTTATAAATAATGTATTTGAATTTAATGATACTACAGTATCAGAAGTTATGACACATAGAACAAATATATATGCATTAAATATAGACATAAATGTAAATGACTTAATAGAACAACTAGATGAATATACTTATAGTAGAATTCCTGTATATGAAGAAACGATTGATGAAATTAAAGGAATATTATATTTAAAAGATTTATTAAAATATGTTAAAAATAAGAGAAATGTAAAATTAAAAAGTATAATAAGACCAGCATATTTTGTTCCACGTTCAAAGCCAATTGATGAATTATTTGGTGAATTACAAAAAAATAATAATCAAATGGCTATTGTAGTAGATGAATATGGAGGAACTTCACGGCTTAATTACAATGGAAGATATATTAGAAGAATTAGTTGGAGATATTTTTGATGAATATGATGAAATTGAAAATGAATATGAAAAGATAGATGAAAATACGTATTTAATTAGTGGAATTATGAATATAGATGATGTAGGAAAACTCTTAGATTTAGAAATAGAAGAAGGAGAATATGATACATTATCAGGTTATTTACAAGAAAAGCTTGGAAGAATACCAGAAGATAAAGAAAAGCCAATAATAGAAACAGATAAAGTAACTTATAAGATAGAAGAATATGAAGACAAAAGAATTATTAAAGTAAAAGCTTGCAAAAATAATAGTATTAATATAGAAGAAAATAAAGAAAAAGAATAGTAAAAATGTATACGTTAAAAGAAATTTAAAATGTTTAATTACTATTTTATATTGTTAGAAAAGTGAGAAATAAAAAGAAATTTAGTTTTATACTTGTAATATTTACTAATAGAAAAAAGTCAAGAATAAATAATAAAATAAAATTTTTAATAACAATTATACTACTTATTTTTTGCGTCTCTTGTGTATTTTTGTTTTCTAATATTAAAAAGAAAGAATATAGTATTACAGAAGTATTAGAGTACAAATATTATGTTTTAAATAAAGATGATAAATATGGGGTTATTGATACATCGGGAAATACTGTAATAGAACCTAAATATGATAATATAAAAATTCCAAATCCAGAAAAACCAATATTTATATGTGAAAGTGTTGACAAAACAATTGTATTAAATGAAAGAAAAGAGCAATTATTTAATGACTATGATGAAGTTAAAGCTATTTTAATAAATGGAATTGTAAGTAGTGTACCATATGAAAAAACAGTATTAACATATAAGAAGAATGGTAAATATGGAATAATAAGTTATGAAGGAAAAGAAATTACAAAACCAATTTATGATGAAATTAGAGGATTAGAAAATAAAGAAAGTGAATTATTAGTAAAAAAAGATGGAAAATATGGTGTAATAAATGCTAAAGGTGCAAAATTAATTGATATACAATATGATAATATTGTAGCAGATGGATTTTATACAGAAAATGAAAAATATGGATTATCTGGATATATAGTAAGTAACAAAACGACAGATGGTTATAAATATGGATATATAGATTGTAAGTATAAGCTGATACTAGATATAGAGTACGATGTAATAAGTAGAATTGTTCAAAGTGATTATATAAAAGATGTATACATAATTGCTTGTAAAAATGGACAATATGGTGTTATAAAAAACAGTAAAACACTTATTAATTATGCATATCAAGGTATTGAGTATGATAGTAATAATCATTTTTTTGAATTACAAAGAAATGAAAAATATGGAATAGTAGACAACAATGGTAAAGTTATTTTACCTACTGAATATAATGATATTGAAATAAAAGGAATATATATACAAGCACAAAAAAGTGATGAAAATGAAATTTTGCTATTTAACTTATTAGGAGAAAAAATTGATAATATAGAATATTCTTCTATAGAAAAAACTGATTGTAATAATTATTATATTACAATTAATCAAGAGGGATTTTATGGAGTTATAGATAGCCAAAATAAAGAATT
>CATKFT010000260.1 GCA_949747745.1 uncultured Clostridia bacterium | reverse complement strand
CCACTTTATACTTATCTTTCTTTTTAATCTTTCTTTCCATTACCATTTGTATATCATCTTCTTTAAACCAATCTTCTTTATTTTGAGATAGTATGGTTATTAAATATTCATTATAGTAATAGTCTTTTGCTTCTACTATTCCTAATGCTTTGAAATGCTTTCCATATATTTCACTTTTTCCATCAACTATCACAATTTCGCCAATTCTAAATTTATTTTTCATTGTAATTCAACTCTTAATTCTTGGTCTAATTTTTTTACAAACTCTTTAATATCAGTACTGTTTTTCTTCCAAAACTTAGACAATATTTTATAGATTACAACTAGAAATTGGATAAGTAAGATTAAACTTATTATAAATACTTTTTTTATTATTTTTAACATGTAAATTATCCTTTCTTATTTAACATTTTAAGCCTTTACTTATTAGCTCACTTTTTTATTTTCCATATTTTCTGTTATAGCTTTTACTATTGTATAATCATTTAGTATTGCATAATTTTCCCTTGTACTTATGCTTAATGGTAAAATAATACTTTCTGCTTTCACTTTTAATATATCTTGTT
Organism: uncultured Clostridia bacterium; assembly: GCA_949747745.1. The sequence continues at coordinate 4,087 of CATKFT010000260.1, read as the reverse complement.
TGCTTTCAGGCATTAAAATAAGCTCTTGTTTCTTAGAGCTTGTATCAATACATATTATTTTAGGTACTTCTTTATTTTCATATTTTACTTTTTGAAATCCTATAATTTTTAAATAATTGTTATTTTGCTGTTTGGTTTGTTTCTTATTATTCTCCTCATTTTTATTGTTTTGTAAGTTATTGGTATATGTTTCTATATTTTCTCTATTTGTTGATTCAATTTTCTTTATATCTGGAATGTAGTTTTTTCCTTTTATTGTATCTTTAGCTCTTAAATATAGTTCATACCAATCATTAGTTAAGTCTATTCCTAATCTATTAGCTCGTTCAATTCTTCTACTTACATTTTCTATTCCTTCTTCACTTCCCATTGGATAACACCAAATGCCTTCATCTTTTAGTTTATCAATAACAAAATATAATCTGCCAACTTTTTTGCACTTTCCATTTTTTCTATGAATGCATTCTGTTTCACTACATTGTATTGTTTTTCTTTTTCCTTTATCATCTAATTCTCTGGCTTCTTTTCCATTACCATAACATTTTAGTTTTTTTCCTTCATACATTTGAAATCCAATCTTCATTGGATTTTGACTAGCAAACTGTATCTTTAATTTGTTAGGTTGGTGATATTTTTCATTAAATATCTCAACAGAAAGTTCTGATGTCGAATTGTCAGTATGAACATCAAAATATGCTAATTTAACAGGATTATCCTTTTCTCCTCTAGTACCACTTCTTACATTTCCTATTACATTATTACTGTTTCCTTGCATTTTATTCCCTCTTTTCTTTTATGCTGTTTTTTTAGTTAATACATTTTTATTAGCATATAAAAAATCTTCAATTTCAGCAATTAATTCATTTTTTACTCTACTTTTTATTCTTTTATCTTTATCTTCATCATTCTTAATAAGTCCTGGTAGAGTTACATTCAAATTTTCCAGTTTTTCTTCAAAGATTTCAACTATCTCTGAAGCAAATTCTCTTTCAATATCTTTCTTTCGAAATATATTAAATTTACTTTTTTTTGAGATAAATCCCATATTTTTTCTCCTTTCTTTTCTCAATTATCGTATTTAAAACAAGGATTTAACTCTTAATCCTCCCTTCATATAAAATAAAAAGGCAAAAAAATAGCAAAGATTATTGGGGGCAATATCTTCACTAATCTCTTACCTTGTAAAAAATTTAAGCACACCAAATAAAGTCATTATTTTAAAGCTTGTGCTTTTTAAAACTACACTTGCATAAAACAAGTCTACTAGCATTATAAAAATGCCTTAAACCTAATTCTCGTACATTTTAGTGTACTGTTTAGGTAATAGAATAAGATTAATTTCTTATTCTATCCTTTGTTTTAAATACATCTTTATTTTACTACTATTATATAATATTGAAAATATAAGAAATAAAACTTTTTTATCGTTGATATTTAGCCTCTTTTTTCCACTTTTATATGAAATATATTTTTTCTTTACTGCAAAATATGGTAAACATATATAGAAAATTGATTCTTTATGTGTTATAATTGTTCTATTACAAGGTAGGTGAATATAGTGAATGGTATATGTAAAATTACTGAACTTGATTCTTTAGCTTCAGAAACCCTAGTTTTATTAGATGATGAGCTTCGGTGGAATTAGTTTAGGAATGAAATCAGAAAAGAAGTTTGATAATATAGAGTTTAAATTTAAAAAGATGCAATTTAAAGATATGCTTTTAGGTGTTCTTCTTTTAAAGCTAGATGAAGCTTTTTATAGTTGCTTTATACCTTTAGATCATTCTAATAATAAATTGTATTTGAAAAAATTAATTAATTTAGATTCCTTTAATTTTATCGTTTTTGACCATTCTTATGAAAACAAAATTTATAGAATTTTAAATGATTTTAAGAATAAACTTTTATTCTCAATTCCTAATCATATTGGTAGTAATTTTGAATATAGTATAACTTCAAATGAGTTAAAAAAACAATTTTCTGCTGAGATGTTATGGAATACTTAAAAGCAAAGTTAGAACATATCTAAACTTTGCTTTTAATAATTTTTATAATTCTTTATTATACTTCCACTCTATCCCATCATTACTAATGAATTCATAATATGTTCTTTTAGGTTCTTTGCTATGATTTAATGTGTATATTGTTAATTTTAATATTCCTTCTTCATAAATAGGTAAATCTTTAATTAGTAAATTCTTTTCTGCAATGTTTGTAGGATGTATTATGTTGCAATTTTGATAGTTTTTTCCTCCATTGGTCGTTACTTGTAGAGTAGAATAGTCTTCTGAATCTCCATCTCTTCCAGGATCGTATATAAAACCAATTTTAGTATTTATAAATAAGAATTTAGAATTATAATGAACCCACATAATTTCATCGTCTGTTTCTAACTGAGAATTCCAATTTTCTCCATCATTTGTAGTATAAACTTTTATTGCTTCTTTTCCCATTGCCCAATCAACTACATCTATTCTACAACCTTCTTTTTCATTAAAGAATATTTCATAACCATCTTCGTAATTAAATGGTCGTTGCTCTTCTTCTTTTTGTTCTTCTTGTTTAGGTTCTTGCTCAGTCGTTTGTTCTATATACTCATGATTAATTGCTTTTCCATTTTTATCGTAATATGTATAGCCTTGAGCTGCATGGATATTAGGATTTTCTATTGGATCAAATCCTCCTTTTCCATAATCTTCGCTAAATTCGATATTCTCACCTCTTAGGAAAAAATTAATATATTCGTAATAATCTACTCTAGTCCTTAGAAAACCATATACATATCCAACCATTTTTCCGTTTTCTTTTTCTACAACATGTTCTGGTGGAAAATATGCAACATAAAGTAATAGAATAATTTGAGCAAATATAGTACATAAAACCACTATTGCTGTCATTGATAAGCCTATACTTACTTTCACTATTTTAGATTGATTTTTATGTGCTATTTGTATTAATCCTGCTATTACCCCAATAATTATTACAAAAAAAGAAAATTTGTATACGTATTGCATATATTCTAATTCTAATATTTTTAAGAAGATTTTGGATACAGCAAAAGCAACTGCATAAGCACCTGTAGCAAGTAATATATTAGATTTTGCTTTATTAATTATCTCTTTCATCTTTACCACCATTTATCTATTCTATAATAATTATTTTTTTCAATTCTAAAATATCCTTCGAATCATCATATTGTACTTTTACGTTTTTTCCCTTTTCTAGATCTCCTATTATCTCTGTATCATTTGTTATATAAACTTTTTGGATAAATGGAAAATGATATGTTTTATCTGGATAAGTATTATCTTTTATATCATATTTTAAATACATATATCCTTCTTCTTTGTATATCCAACCTGCTGTTATATCTGTATTTGCATTTAATAAAGCTTTTTGTTTCATTATATCATAATCCTTGGCTTTTAATACAATGATTGCATTGTTTTCTGTATCAAAATCACTAATTTCTTTTTTAGTGAAATTTCCTGTACATATTAATAAATCTCCTTCTTCTATATAATTAATATCATGTTCTTCTAAAGTTAAATAATCAATACAAGTTTGATTTTTATTATCAATATTTGCTGATGTATATTCTTCGATTTCATAACCTAATTCTCCAAAATGTTGTCCATTAAATATATATATGAAATCTTTACGTTTTAATTCAACAAATCCTTGTATATTTGCAGTTTCACCTATTTTTTTATTTACTACTTCTGAATCCAGTAAATATCTTGCAATTTCTATATCTTTATATGGTTCTTTATTAGGATCATTATAATTTATCTCAGCATATAAGCATAAAGAAATACTTGCTGCATTAACTCCTTCATCTTCTATTATTTTAATTCCATAATACTGTCCTGGAATATCATCATTTACAAATATATCTCTTGGAATAATATTGTTTCTAGTTTCATCAGTAATTAAAATATATCCTGATTTGTGTACTTCTTTTTGTTCTTCATTTATGTATGTTTCTTCAAAAATTTTATACTCTAAATCATATATTGTTGGGTAACCATCATAATTATATACTACTATTCTTATTTTATCAGCTATTCTATTTGTCGCTCCAACT
>CATKFT010000259.1 GCA_949747745.1 uncultured Clostridia bacterium | reverse complement strand
GCAAAAGAACATAATGAATTATTCTGTATTTGCAAGAGTTTCTCCAGAGCATAAAGTAAGAATAGTAAAAGCATTTAGAGCTACTGGTAAAGTAGTAGCAATGACAGGGGATCGGAGTAAACGATGCTCCAGCACTAAAAAATGCAGATATAGGAATAGCTATGGGAAAAAATGGTACAGATGTAGCAAAAAATGCATCAGATATGATATTAACAGATGATAATTTTGTAACAATAGTAGAAGCAGTAAAACAAGGAAGAAATATTTATGCAAATATAAGAAAAGCGGTACATTTTTTAATAGCTACAAATATAGGAGAAATAGTAACAATATTTATGGGATTATTACTTGGATTAAAATCACCACTTCTTGCGATACAGTTATTATGGATAAACCTTGTAACAGACTCTATTCCAGCAATAGCATTAGGCCTTGAAAAACCAGATAAAGATATAATGAATAAAAAGCCACAAGATTCAAAAAAGGGCATATTTTCTCGGACGGTTTATGGGGAAAAATATTTGTAGAAGGGACAATGCTTGGAATACTTACATTACTTGCATTTAGTTTGGGAAATAATTTATATGGAATAGAAGTTGGAAGAACAATGGCATTTTTATCACTTGGGTTATTAGAATTAGTTCACAGTTTTAATATAAAAAGTGAAGAATCAATTTTTAAAACAGGATTATTTGAAAATAAATATCTAGTAGGAGCACTAATATTAGGAGCAATACTACAAGTTGGAGTAGTATGTGTGCCAGTATTTGCAAGATTATTTAAAGTAGTACCATTAGATGGAATACAATGGTTATATGTAGGTTTAATATCAATATCGCCTATTATAATAATAGAATTACAAAAGAAATTTAACGAGATTAGATTTGGAAAAGTTGTTTATGGATATAAAGAAAAAATTGATTATTAATGGAAAATATAACTACAAAATTTTATAAAAAATAATTGTAATTTTCCTATAAAAAGAATAAAATAGAAATAGAAAATTTGAAAAGGAGAAGTAAATGGGAAAGTTACTTAAGAAAATATTTTTTTGTATATTTATATTTTTAGGGATATTGCTTTTAACAAATACTGCATATGCAAGTGGTGGTCTTAGGCTTAAGAATTTAACTTATGATGTAAAACTAAATTTAGATGGTTCAGCTGATATAATTGAAAACTGGAGAATTAGTATAGATGATACAAATACTCTTTTTAAAACCTTTGAAGTTGATACTTCTAAATATAAAGAAATAACTAATGTTAAAGTACAAGAAGTAAATCTAAACAGAAATGTTAATTTTACTAGAATTAACCAATATAAATATCATGTAGATAAAAATTGCTTTTATGCATTAATGTATAAGGGAAAATTTGAAATAGCTTGGGGAGCACATGCCAAAGATGCAATTAAGACTTATAAAATTAGCTATAAAGTTATAGATGCAGTAAAGAATTATAACGATTGCTCAGAATTTTATTGGCAATTTATAAATACAGAATCTGAAATTCCAGTAAATTTCTTAGAAGGAACAATACAATTACCACAAGAAGTTTTAAATATTGAAGATTTAAGAGTATGGGCACATGGACCATTAAATGGAAATATTGAAAAAATATCAAATGATACTGTAAGATTTTCAGTAGAAAATTTAGCTAAAAATACAATGTTAGAAGCAAGAGTAGTAACACCTACAAGTATGTTTAATCGGAAACTTAAATAAATTAAATCAAAATAAATTAAATACTATATTAGAAGAGGAACAAACATGGGCAAATGAGGCAAATGAAAAAAGAGAAAAAATAGTAAGAAATAAAAGATTAATAAAAATAGCTATAATTATTGGATTAATTATAACAAATTTAATAGGAATTATATTAACAATTGTTATAATTAAAAAGATTACAAAATATCGTAAAGAGTTAAAGGCTAATAAAATAATAAAACCAGAACAAAAATTAGATTATTATAGAGATATACCAGATGAAAATGAGACTCCAGCAGGAGCAGGATTTTTATACTATTTTAAAACTACAGGCTTACAATATAACATAAGCAAAATTGTATCAGCGACAATGTTAGATTTGTGTATGAAAAAATATCTGAGTTTTGAAGTGATAGGAGATAGAAAAAATCAAATAAAAGTAACACTTTTAAAAGATGATGGGCAATTACTTACAAAAGATGAAAAAATAGTATATGAAATATTACAAAAAATACCAAAAAAAGAAGAAAAAGCTTTTACAATGAAAGAATTTGAAAAATATGCAAATGGACACTCAAGCACTATATTTACAGCATTTAGAAGAATAGAAAATGAAGCAAAAGAAATGCAAGAAGAAAAAGGGAATTATGATGAAAAGTTAATAAATAAGTATAAAGATTGGACATTAAAAGCAGTGGGTTATATATTTTTAAGTATAATAAGTATACCATTAATGCAAGTTTTAATAATACCAGCAATTATTGCATCAGTATATTGTTTTAAAATATCATCAAGATATAATAGACTAACTGAAAAAGGAATAAATGAAAAAGAAAAATGGGTAGCACTAAAAAAATACATGGAAGATTTTTCATTAATAAAAGATAAAGAAGTACCTGAATTAATATTATGGGAAAAATATTTAGTATATGCTACAGCTTTCGGGATAGCAAATAAGGTATTAAAACAATTAAAGATAGTATATCCACAATTATTAGATGCAGAATATTTAAATACGCATGGATATACATATATGTACTTAATGTATGGAAATAATTTTGAAACATCATTTATAAATTCGTTAAACAATTCAGTAACAACATCATACCATAGTGCCACAAATTATTCTTCAGGAACAGGAGGAGGACGGAGGCTTTTCTAGCCGGACGGAGGTTTCGGAGGAGGAGGACGGACGGAATGGGTGGAAGATAGAGCTTAAATTATACTATAATTCATATAAGTTACAAAAATTAAAAATATCCTAAAATAGATAAATACAAAAAATTGTATAGTTTATTTTAGGATATTTCTATAATAGTTATAAAATTTTAGTTTAACTTTAAATGTTTACGAGTGTCTATTTCTAAATCGTAAACAGTATAAAAATCATCTCTTAAATCAATAACTTCTTTTTGGAGCTTCATTATATTATTTGAATTTTTATCAACCTTTTTTTCAAGCAAATCAAACCTAGAATTAAATTCTTTACGCATTTGTGTAATTGATTCACAAAGTTCTTCACGTAGATTGGAGATTGACATATCAGTTTTTTCACGCATTTGAGACATAGAATTAGTAAATTCATTACGCATTTGTGCCATAGAATTAGTAAATTCATTACGCATTTGTGCCATTGAATTAGCAAATTCATCACGCATTTGAGACATCGAATTTGTAAATTCATCACGTAATATCATTGAATTTTGCATTTGTGAAAGTGTTTGATTAATTCCTATAAGCATATTTACTATAGTAGAGTAGTTTTGTGTATCTTCCATTGGACTTCACCTCCTATCTTTTTTGCATAAAATAAATAGCCCAATGTTATAAAAACTTCCCTTTTTAAAATATTAACATAGTAAAAAGTAAAAGTCAACACGAAAAGACAAAAACATTGCTGTTCAGACTATAAAAATTTTCATTATGAAAACCAAATTTAAGACATTTTAATAAAAATTTAGAGTTCCAACATATTGAGAAAATTAATAAGCTATATGTAGTCTGAACAGTAACAAAGAATTTACAAAAACTTTACAATACAAATATTGACAAATAACGATGTATATCATATTATAATATGATATTATAAAAGCAAAAAAAGTACTAACAAGGAGGAAAAAATGTTAAAAGTATTAAGAAATCTAAAAAAATCATGGATGGATGTAATACTAATTGTGATATTACTTTGTGTTCAAGCATGGGCAGACCTTGAACTTCCAAGCTATACATCAAAAATAGTAAATGTTGGAATAGTAGAACGGTAATACAAATTACATATTTATTCAAGGGTTACAAATGCTTGGAATTGCAATAATTAGTATGACATCTGCAATAGTAATAATGCTAGTGTCTTCAAGGGTTTCAGCAAGACTTGGAGAAACTCTAAGAGAAAAAGTATTTAAAAAAGTACTAAGCTTTAGTAAGGAAGAATTTACAAACTTTTCTACAGCATCATTAATTACACGTAGTACAAATGATATACAACAAATACAAATGTTAATAAGTATGCTATTTAGAGTAGTAGTATATGCACCAATAATGGGAATAGGTGGATTTATTAGAGTACTTGCAAATTCTAATTCTAGTATGGCATGGATTATAGGTTTTGCAATACTTTGTGTTATAGCAATAGTACTTACTCTATTTATTATAGCAATGCCAAAATTTAAAAAATTACAAGAATTAATAGATAAACTAAACTTAGTATCACGTGAAATTCTTACAGGATTACCTGTAATTAGAGCGTTTAACAAAGAAAAAAAAGAAGAAGAAAGATTTGAAATAGCAAATAAAAATTTAATGAAAACTAATATATTTGTAAATAGAACAATGACTATAATGATGCCAGGTTTAATGCTAATAATGAATGGCGTAACTTTACTAATTATATGGGTAGGAGGACAAAATGTAGATAGTGGTGTAATACAAGTAGGAGATATGATGGCATTTATACAATATACAATGCAAATAATAATGAGTTTTCTAATGATATCTATGATATCAATAATGTTACCAAGAGCAAGTGTATCAGCAAAACGTATAAATGAAGTACTAGAAACTTTACCTAGAATAAAAGACCAAGATGAACCAAAAGAGTTTGATGAAACCAAAAAAGGAATTGTAGAATTTAAAAATGTATCATTTAGATATCCAGATGCGGACCAAGAATTATTAACAGATATAACATTTACAGCAAAACCAGGAAAAACAACAGCAATAATAGGTCAAACAGGTTCACGGAAAATCTACAATAGTAAATCTAATACCACGTTTTTATGATGTAACAGGAGGAGAATTACTAGTAGATGGTATAAATATAAAAGAGGCAAAACAAGAAGAGTTAAGACAAAAAATAGGATTCGTGCCACAAAAAGGAATACTATTTTCAGGAACAATAGAAACAAATATAAAATATTCTAAACCTGAAATGAGTGATGAAGAAATGCAAAAAGCAGCAAGTATTGCTCAAGCAGTAGAGTTTATAGAAGATAAAGAAGGAAAATATAAATCAGAAATAGCACAAGGAGGAAATAACGTATCGGGAGGACAAAAACAGCGTTTATCAATAGCAAGAGCAATAGCAAAAAATCCAGAAATATTTATATTTGATGATAGTTTTTCAGCACTAGACTTAAAAACAGATGCAAACTTAAGAACTGCACTATCAGAAATAACAAAAGAAAAAACTGTAATAATAGTTGCACAAAGAATAAGTACAATTTTAAATGCAGACCAAATAATAGTATTAGAAGAAGGAAAAATAGTAGGAATTGGCAAACATGAGGAATTAATGAAAACATGCGAAACATATAGAGAAATAGCATTATCTCAACTATCTAAGGAAGAATTAGAATAAAGAAAATCATATAGAAAAAATTTCTAATGAATTGCAATTAAAAGAAAGGAGAAATCAGATGGCGAATGAAAAAAGAGGACCTATAATAAGTCATATGGGACCAGGTAAGATAGAAAAAGCAAATGATTTTAAGAAAACTACAAAAAAACTAATAAAAGATTATCTATCAAAATACAAATTAGCACTTGCAATAGTAATAATATTTGCAATAGGAAGTACAATATTTATGGTAGTAGGTCCTAAAATATTAGGAAATGCAACAACAGAAATATTTAATCGGAATAATAAGTAAATACCAAGGAGGAGCTGGAATAAACTTTGAGAAAATAGCGACTATACTATTAACACTTCTATCATTATACATAATTAGTGCAACATTTTCACTAATACAAGGTTTTATAATGACAAATATATCACAAAAACTAACATATAAATTAAGAAATGATATAATAACAAAAATAAATAAACTTCCAATGCATTATTTTGATAAAAGAACAAATGGAGAAACATTATCAATAATAACAAATGATATAGATACTTTAAGCCAGAACTTAAACCAAAGTGTAACACAAATAATAACATCTATATGTACATTAATAGGAATATTAATAATGATGTTTTCTATAAGTTGGGAAATGACTTTAGTATCATTAATAATTTTACCAATAACAATATTTTTAGTAGGAATAATTGTAGGAAAGTCACAAAAATATTTTGCCAGTCAACAAGACTACTTAGGACATGTAAACGGTCAAGTAGAAGAAATATATGCAGGGCATACAATAGTAAAAGCATTTAATGGAGAAAAGCAGGCAATAGAAGAATTTAAAAGAGCGAATAAAGAACTATATAAATCAGGTTGGAAATCACAATTTTTATCTGGATTAATACATCCAATAATGAACTTTTTAGGAAATGTACGGATATGTAGGAGTAGCAATACTTGGAGGTTATTTAGCAGTAAATGGAAGAATAACAGTAGGAAATATTCAAAGTTTTATACAATATAATAAACAATTTACACAGCCAATAAACCAAATAGCACAAGTATCTAGTATGTTACAATCAATGATTGCAGCAGCTGAAAGGGTATTTATATTTTTAGAAGAAAAAGAAGAAGAACAAACACTAGAAAAGACAGTATCTACTGACGATATAAAAGGAAATGTAACATTTGACCATGTTCATTTTGGATATGATGAAGAAAAAACCATAATAAACGATTTTTGTGCTACAATAAAGCAAGGGCAAAAAATAGCAATAGTAGGACCAACAGGAGCTGGAAAAACTACAATAGTAAAATTATTAATGAGATTTTATGATGTAAATAGTGGAAAAATATTAATAGATGGACATAACATAAAAGACTTTGACCGTGGAGACTTACGTAAGATGTTTGGAATGGTATTACAAGATACTTGGTTATTTTCTGGAACAGTAAAGGAGAACATAAGGTATGCAAAACCTGAAGTAGCAGATGCACAAGTAATAGAAGCTGCAAAATCAGCACATGTACATCATTTTATAAAAACACTACCAAAAGCATATGATATGGTAATAAATGAAGAATCGTCAAATATATCAGGAGGGCAAAAACAATTACTAACAATAGCACGTGTAATATTAGCAGATCCTAAAATATTAATACTAGATGAAGCAACAAGTTCAATAGACACAAGAACAGAACAACAGATACAAGCAGCAATGGATAATTTAATGAAAGGAAGAACAAGTTTCATAATAGCACATAGATTATCAACAATACAAAATGCAGATTTAATATTAGTAATGAACCATGGTGATATAGTAGAACAGGGAACACATGAGGATTTATTAGAAAAAGGCGGTTTCTATAGCGATTTGTATAATTCACAATTTGAAATCGAAGAACGGATAAAGATTGCGTAACATATAAAAAATTTTTAAAATATCTCCATTGTTCACAAAACAAAAGGAAAATTTAACAAAATACCAAATTTACTTTTTGCAAAATAAATTTGGTAATGTTATTAAAATAAGTTCAGCTATCATAAACTGACATTTTTTAAGATAAAAATTATGATATAGACATTGACAATTCTAAAAAATGCTACAATTAACAAAAACGATAATTAGGTCAATTTGTTTTTATAGTAGTTTATACCATAATTTTTTCTTTATAAATTTATAAAAATCTGCAGAGTTTCCAACAGAAAATTTATCTTTAGATAAAACATAGGAATAATTTTTATTTATGTATAAATAAAAACAATCTTTAGTTTCAAAAATTTTATATAATTTGTAATACTTAAGTTTTACAGTATTATTTATATTTTTTATTTCCATATAATTATTATAAAAAGAATATGTATTTGTTAGTTGTTTTTTTACTTTATTACTATTTGCTTCTTT
>CATKFT010000258.1 GCA_949747745.1 uncultured Clostridia bacterium | reverse complement strand
TTAATTTACTATATACTAGAGAACTCTTGAATCATATAGAGGATTGTAATAGCAAATTTTTAAGATGGACTAATGACTACTATAGCGTTGGAAATGTAAATAGTTATAAATGGGCACATGTAGGTTGTTCCATTTGTGCTATACATAATCTGGCAAAAATGTCTAATTTGGTAACCTATAAAGTCGTTGGAAGAGGGTATAGATTAAAAGAGAAAATATTTCAAGTACAATTGGTCAGTAGTGTAATAAATATGGTAAAAAATGGATCATCTATTGAAGATTTAAAGGAATATATGAAACTTTGTTCGGGAGAAAAAACATTTTGTCAAAGCCGTATGCATTGTATTATGAGAGGATATAGTGATGGAAATAGCATTAAGATTAGATAATGATAGCGTGTACAGAGGTAAAAAATTAAAAAAGTATCAATCCTCTTTTATTGCTGAAAGAGGATTGAACATATATTTCCTATTTATATAAATATATTAAAAACAAAAGTAGTAAACATACAAAGAATAATTCCGAAAAATAGTAGGAAGTAAGAAAGATATAATAGTCCACTTCCAGTTACCAGTTTCCTTTTTTATAGTTAGTAAAGTTGTACTACATGGGAAATGTAGTAAAGTAAAAATCATAACATTAATAGCAGTTAAAATGTTCCATCCATTTTGAAGAAGTATATTTCCAATTGTATAAGAATCATCAAGCTCTACTAAACTTCCTTTTGCCATATAACTCATTAAAATAATAGGAAGAACAATTTCATTTGCAGGTATACCTAAAACAAAAGCAGTTAAGATATATCCATCCATACCCATTAATTTAGCAAATGGATCTAAAAATAGTGAAATATGAGTTAAAATGCTTACATTACCAATATAAATATTTGCAAATAACCAAATAACAATACCAACAGGAGCTGCAACAGAAATTGCTCTTCCAAGAACATATAAAGTTCTATCAAGTAATGAACGAACAATTACTTTACCGATTTGTGGTTTTCTATAAGGTGGTAACTCTAAAATAAAAGAAGATGGAATGCCCTTTAGAATAGTTTTAGATAGAATTTTAGATACAACAAGTGTTAAATAAATTCCAAGTAAAATAATCATCATAACAACAAATGTTGATAATAAAGAAGCCTTTATACCGAGAAGCGATACTACCAATAAAAATACTAGCAATCATAATTAAAAAAGGAAATCTACCATTACATGGAACAAAGCTATTTGTTAAAATTGCGATTAAACGTTCACGAGGAGAATCAATAATTCTGCATCCAACAACACCGTGCAGCATTACAACCAAACCCCATGCACATGGGGGTGACAAGATGGTAGTTTTAGAAAACATTGATAAATGTGGAGTTGTGAGATTTGTTAATGTGAGAATTGGTATGTATTTTAGATTATAAATTTATCCTTATGCAATTAATATGAATTTATTTGAAAAGGAGAATTTGATTATGGAAGAATTCAAAATTTTACATTTGACAAATTCGAAACAATATGCTATTATTTAATTACAAAATAAATGTGTTTGTAACGTCGTAACAAACAAAATGTAGAGAAAAGTACGTGTACCTGCGAATGCACGTGCTTTTTTTATGCAAAAAATAGAGCAGACTGCGAAATCTACT
>CATKFT010000257.1 GCA_949747745.1 uncultured Clostridia bacterium | reverse complement strand
TTAAGTGGCAAACTTGGGTGGAGTTTTAATGGAGTAAAGCAAAATATTCTATGATAATTTATGATATTTTAAGATAGATAAAAAAATAAATACTACCTTTAAAAGATAGTATTTGCAATACTTTGAAATAAATTAAGATATTGTATGATAATCTACAATATCTTAAAAAAATTATAAAATTTGGTGCCGTTGGCGTAGTTATCTACAACTTTTTCGGCTCTCATAACGATTGATACAAATATCAATCAATTGTAAGTGTAAAATTTATGTAGGCAAAAATTATGCCTACTATAAAAAAATTAGTAGGTATAATAAGCCTACTAATTTTTTTATATATAAGGAGGAAAAAATATGCAAAATGCAATGATTATGGAGTTGCAGTATGTTGGTTACAGATATTTTGTTTCAAAAGACAAAATAAAAACTTTTTACATATTACAGTTTTTAATATGTCAACAAAATGAAACAAACACATTACTTGAAACAGGAGTAACAAATATATTTGTTAATGAAACGCAATATAAAGACTTTATCCAAAATAAACAAATAGGACAAAAATATCAAGTAAAAATAAGTGTTGACTTAATTAACGACAAAATACGTAAAGAGGTGTTATAAATGACACAAATTGAAGTATTACAGGGTATATATGACTTTTGTTACATTACTTTATATCCATTAGTAAATTTAGTTATTGGTATATTACAATTTTTAATTGTAGGTATTGTAATGTTTGTCTTATATAAATTATTTAACTTATTTTTTTAAAATGAGAGAAAGGAGAAAATATGTTCGAGGGTATAACATCATCTACATTTAGCGGCGTATTAGACACAATAAAAGACTTAATTCCTATTGTAGTTCCAGCAGTTGTAGGTTTCCTAGCTTTTAGAAAAGGTTGGGCTTTCTTAAAAGGTGAAATTCGTAAGGCTTAATTTAAGGCTTGGGCTTTAGTCCAAGCCATATTTAAAAGAAAGGAGAAATTATGTTGAAACTTAATTTATCAATAGAAAAATTTAAGATTATATTATGTATTACTATATTTTGTTTTTTGCTTTTTTTATCTAATAATGTTTTTGCAGAAAATAAAAAATTAGTAGTAGATAACTATGATATGAGTGATATATATAATTATTTTGCAGAAGATGAAGCATTTTTTATTGTAAAAATTGGAGATAGATATCTATTTTATATGCCTATTAATAATAATTATAAAAAATATTGTGCAATAAAAAATAATTATATATCATATTTCAATGAAAATTGGTTTTCTTTAGAGGGAAACAACTACAAATTTTATTATTTTAATGCAGATACTAATAAATTTGATTATGCTTGGACAGGTGCATACGATTCTTTTAAATATAATGCTTATCCCGTTTTGTATGCAAGTAAAGGAATATATAATGCAGACCATAAAACTTTTTTTTTAACTCCTCCACCTCCCAAAGTGGAGATAACGGAAACACTGATACAGGAAATGGGGAAAGTACAGGTAATGGAGAAAATGAAAACAACGATAGTTGGTTATCTAAAATATTTAATAGCATTGGTGGTATCGGTAATAGCATTTTACAAGGGTTGGCAGTTCCTTTCCAAAAACTTCAAGAGGGCTTAGATAGCATAGGGAATTTTTTTAGTGATTTAATAAATTATATAAACCCTTTTAGCGAAGATTTTATATTAAAGAGAGTATTAGATTTTTTTGAAGAATTACTAAGTTACATTAACCCTTTCAGTGAAAATTTTTTTGTTTACAAATTACTAGAATTATTAGGTAATTTACTAAAAACTTTGTTTGTACCAGAAAAAAGCCCCTTAGAAAATTTTAAACAAAAAGTGCAAGATAAACTTTATTTTGTTACACAGATTAGTGAAATGTTTTCTACTCTACTTGGTAATGTGGATTATGGAACAACAACGCCCAGCTTTTCAATTACATATTATGGACAGACTGTAAATATTATTGACTTTTCACTATTTGTTAATTATCGTATATGGTTACATGGTATTATTTTGGCAATTGCATGGTTTATGTATATTAGAAAACTATTTAATAAATTACCCAATATTATAGGAGGTGTTTAGTTTGATTACTACATTATTTTTTAATATTTTGTTGTTGCCTGTAAATGGTTTAATTGATATGCTACCACATCTTGAAATAGCAATTCCAAACGATGTATTTAATGGTTTAAATAGTATTTTATGTATGCTTGGTTTTGTATTTCCTATAAAAGGCTTACTCGTAATATTAACAACTTCTATTATGATAAAAATGTTTCATATTATATGGGCTTTAGTACTACGTTTAAAATCTTTTATACCAACAGAGGGAAACTAAGAATAATTTGCAATTGGGGCAACGTAACCGAGGTTACTTGCCCAATTGCAAAGATTAGGAGAATTTATGAATAAAATATTGTTATTTTTTATTTTAGGATATTTATATGCACATCTTACAATACGTTTTTCATTTCAATTAATACCTAAAGAAAAAAAGGAGAATTAAATTATTATGTGGAATTGTTTATTATTTATTTTTAAATGGATTCTTATTATATTAAGTCCATTTTTTATAAGTTATATTATACATTTTTTATATTACTATTTTGTAAAAGAAATGCGTTTTAAAAGTGGAGAATATAAATATATTCGGTTATGGAAATATAATAAAAAAACTTATTGTAGAATTGCCAAAACAAATGGTAATAGATAGATTTAATAAAGACCCAGACAAGTTTAACGAATTCGGGGTGCATATAATCGCAGGAAAACAAGGAAAAGGAAAAAGCATAACATTGACATATATGTTAATGCGTTATCAAAAAATGTATCCAAAAATAAAAATAAAAACAAATTACTATTATGAGTTTGAAGACGCACGAATTGGGCATTGGAAAGACATAATAAATGGAACAAATGGAATATATGGAGAAATAGACGTATTAGATGAAATTCAAAACTGGTTTAACAGTTTGCAAAGTAAAGATTTTCCACCAGAAATGCTAACAGAAATTACACAACAAAGAAAACAAACAAAAATGATTTTAGGTACAAGTCAAGTATTTTCAAGACTTGCAAAACCTATAAGAGAACAAACATATATGTTATATGAGCCTACTACATTGTTTGGCTGTTTAACATTTGTAAGAAAATATGAAATAGAAACAAATGCAGACGGTCTAGCAGATAATAAAAAATATAGGGGTTGCTTTTTCTTTATACAAAATGAAGAATTAAGAAACGCATTTGATACATACAGAAAAATAGAAAATCTTTCAGAAACAGGCTTTAAAAACGAGCAAGAACAAATAAGAAATGATAGTAGTAATTTAATCAATATAGATGCATCTATTAATAAAATAAAATTAAAATAATCGTCCTTTAAAAGACGACTACTAACATAGTCTTTCTTTGATATGCGGGGGGGTACAGCTAGCGAGAATTAGAAAATGTTAGTTGAAGACTTACATTTTCTATTCGCAGTGGGTGTAGGAGGGGGGACAGTCCCCCCTATAAACAGCCTAACGGCGCTTGAGTGAATAGATAAAAATATGATAAAACGAAGATATATATCTATTGAACGTAGAAAAAGTGAAATTGTAAGAAAAATAAGTGAAATTGCATTTGATAATATGTTTCACAGAGCAATTTGCTTATGCAATATACCAAATACAGAAAAAAAATTAAAAAACTTCTTGACGAATTTAATTACTTATTCGAATTACAGGAGGGTGCTTAGTAACACCCTCC
>CATKFT010000256.1 GCA_949747745.1 uncultured Clostridia bacterium | reverse complement strand
TATATATTTCAATTATATTTCACTGTTTCATAATTTTAGGCTGCAAATTATAACTACTGTTTAAACTTTATTTTAGTTTTCCTTTTTTATTAATACCTGTTTTACAATATTGGTTTTTTCATTAATTGTAACTGCTATTGAATACTTACTTTTTAAGTTATTGGTAAGAAAATCT
Organism: uncultured Clostridia bacterium; assembly: GCA_949747745.1. The sequence goes on along the minus strand of CATKFT010000256.1, from coordinate 8,890 downwards.
GGTATATTATCCAAAATCTTAGAAATAGTCATTCCTGAACCTATGTTTAATTTTACTTCTATTTTAAAATTAGCATCTTCTATATATTTTCCTTCACTATCATAATTATATTCTTCTGCAAGTTTTATTATTGAAACAACATCATGTGCTGTCAAATCTTTCTTTCCACTATATTGTAAAAATTTAGTATTAAATTGTTGTATATTTCTATTCTCTATGTTTGTATGTATATTTTTTGAAAATTCACTCCATGAAGTATATCCTAATACTGCTATTGTTATTAATATAATACCTAACAATATTTCTGCTGCCATTATTAGGGCTTTTGATGCATTTTCCATAATCAATTTCCCCTTCCCTTTTAAAATCCCTCTGTATAGTCTATTTTTCTTTCTGTAAATTGAATCTTACTTACTCTACCACTTTTTTTGCTATATTCCATTTTTGTACAATCAAAAACTCTTCGTTTAAAATCTGTAAATGCATCAGTATTGTTTCTTATTGTTTCAAATTCATCCATTGTGTAAGGCGTATTTATTTTAAATCTTATACTAGAGGATTGTCCTCCTCCTTTTTTAAATACTACCTCTTCTTTCATTATGAATTCTACATCTATTTTATAATATTCTTCATCATATCCTTGCTCAGTTGTGTATTTTGCATTATTGTCAATAGCCCTATTCATTGCAGAAATAACATCTACTCCTCTTAATAATTTTCTATTATAAGATTCATACTCTTTATTAAAAACAATTAATTGTTCTGTTTCTACTTGAGATTTTTCTTGTTGCTGCAAATCTTTTAAACTATTATAACCCATAACTATAGCTGTAATAATTATTAAAGCAATTAATATTTCTGCTGCTATTATTAATGCTTTTGATGCATTTTCCATATTTTATCCTCCTGTTTTTATATAGCAATTTTATATATGTAGACAAGCTATACCTATGTCTATAATTTTTACTATTTCACCATTGATGACATTGTTGCAAATGAAGATGTCATACTCATCATTCCTATTACTACTAGTGGCACAATTAAGTATCCAACAAATAAACATACCATTGGTGCAAATCCAATAACTTTTCCTATCATACCTTTTCTTGAAATTAATCTTTCATTTGATTCTTTTCTCTTTTCTTGATAATATGCTCTTTCTGTATCTAGTTCATCAAATGCTTCTTTTATTGGTATTTTTTCAACTGCTGCTTGTAAACTTTCTACTATTCTTATAAATTGTCCATATGATACATCATTTTTTAACTCTTCTAATGCCTCCCAAGCTCCACTTTCATAGTTATTTACACATTTTGTAATTGGCTCTTTAAATATATTAGCATATCTTTCTAGCCATTCTAGTATAATTTCAACATTTATTCTTTCTATTTTCATTAACATTAGTATTATTGTTTGAAATTGCATTACTTCATCTTCCATATCTAATTGTCTCATTTTTACTTGGAACATTAACATCCATATTGGACACATATATGCTATAAGTGAAAATACTATAGCAAGTAACAATTCAAACCATTTTAAATATTCACTATTTACTACTTGTAATTTTGTATAAATTTTTTCAGCATCCTCTTGTATTTCTTCATCTGTTGCATCTTCATATTGTATAGAATATTTCATTGCATTTGCAATTTGTACTGTCGTAATATTTGATTTTCCTTTAAACATATTTATAAAGTAATTATGTTTCTTTGTTTTTTCCATTGCTTTTTTTTCATTTGTGGCTGACATTTGTCCGAATTATATCAAAGTCACTAGTTGGTTCATTATATATGTAATCAATTGCAATTCTATGTAATTGGTAAAACATAAATAATGAAACAAGACTTGTTACAATTGTAACAGAAATTCTATTTATATATAACCATTCAATTTTTTGTTTTGATGCTGCATCCTTTAATAAATTTATTACTTTTCTATATTCTTTTGTTCCTCTTTTTGGAATAAATAAATCTACTATCTTCTTTATTCCAATTCTCTTATATAATTTTGACTGCCATGGATTTTCTGTATTTTTCATATTTGCATTTGTTGAAGATGTATCTTTTACTTTCCTTATTAGCATATAACATAAAAATGTTAATACTAATAATATCATTTGAACTATAAATCCACCTTTTCCATCATAAAACTGACTTGTAAAACCAAATTGTGATATTGCCCAATTCTTTACTGGTTCAATAAGAAGTATTGGTATAGCTGATATAATAGATAAGCTCTGGAATACATAATCTATTTTATCTCTTTTTAATATTTCAATTTGCATTTCTTGTGTTATATTATTTAAATTCTTTAAATATAATGATGCTCCATTTTGATCTTTTCTATCTCCAAATTCTCTAGTCAAATATGATATACCAGCAAATTCTTTTAAATAACTATTTGGTGCTATATCATAATACCTTTCAAGCTCTGTTTCTGGGTCATCTGATATTAATACTTCATAAATTTTTTCAGCCTGCCTTGAAATTTCTAATTCATCATTTTGTGATGCTTCATATATAGCTTCTTCAACCATATTTGTATCATGATATGCATGTCTTATTTCAGAAAAGAAATCGATTTGTTGTTTTAGTAATTTATTATCTATTTTGTCTACCATTCCATCTATTACTGATTCAATCATAAATATCTCAAATATTAGCAATATTGCAAGTAATAATAAATTATCTTTTGCAAAAATTATTATTAATATTGTTAATGGTATTATTACTAATAATGCTTTTGTTAATATTTTTGATGATTGTTTTCTTGTTAAGTATTCATCTTCTATATTTATAATTTCAATTCTTCTTCTTAATTTAACTAAATATCTTTTTATTCCAGGTATTTTAATGTAAATCATATATAGTTTTTGATAAACTACATCCATAGATAATGAATTTGTTTTATCTCCAACTCTTAGTTCTCTTTCTTTTTTTATGTCTTCCCTGTTCATCCTTTTCATTAAAATAATATATGAAATTATTACTAATACAAATAATCCTACTATAGCTAGCAACATATATATTATCATTTGATTTGACATTTAATAATAGCACCTTCTTCCAAATATTATTTTTTTGTTTTTTCTTTTGTTGTTCCCCAATTTTCTTTAACAAATTTGTCAAATGCTTCTATATCTGATTCATCCATATTGTTTCTCATTTCTCTTAAATTTTGATCTGATATTTTATTGGTAAGTACATATTCTCCATCTATATATTCCATAATATTTACATATGTATATAACTGTCTATCTGTAACTTTACTAAAATAATGTGTTGCATTATCAAAAAATTTATCAAATTTACCTTCTAATGTTTTTTCTTTTTGATGTGCAAATGTATATTCATTTTTTTCCTCTATTGGTATACATTCTGTTACTCTTTCTATATACCTTCTTCCTCTAAAGTCTTTTACTAAGTGAATATCAAAGTTAAGTACTTGTACAACTTGCTCTTCAGCAGTCTTTTCATTCTTAAATACACCTGTTCTTAACATTGAGTTTCTTAATGCTGTAACTAAGTTTGGAAATTTTTTTGCATGGTGGGTAAATAATGTAAATTTTGATGCAACTTGAGCTGCTTGTATCATCCAAGATGCAACTGGATCTGTTGCAACCTCACCTATAATGTTAACAGAACCATCAGTTTTTTTCTGAACATCTAGTCCTTCTTGTCCTGAAATTGTTTCTGTTTCTCTAAATGTTAAAATATTTCTTGTTGGATATATTTTTCTTAAATGTAACTCAAACGCAGTTTCTTGAACCCTTATGTTCATTGTTTCATATATGTTTTCAATCATACCCATAAGCATTGTTGTTTTACCACAACCTTGCTCACCAGTAAGAGCTATGATACGTGCTCCTTTTACTAGAAATTTTAATAAATCTATTGCTTTTTCTTTTCCTGGAAATACTATTAGTTGTTCAAGTGTTGCACGTTTTACGTCAAATTTTCTTACAAAAAATGCCCATGTTTCTGAAAAAGATGGTCTAACAACAACAACACGTGAACCGTCTTTCATTTCATTAATTTTATAACCATTTGTATCTGACAATTGTCCTGGATTATTATACTTATATATGTTTTGGCATACTCTTTTTAGCTCACTCTCTGTTCCAAATGATAGGAACGCAAGCCTTATAGATTTACCTTGGAAAAATATCCAAATGCTATCACAGGCACGTGGTACTCTATTTTCTAATACTTGTTCTAGATAATCTCCATCTGTTTGTGCAACCTGACTTAAGAATGATTCAGGAAGTCCTGATACACCACCAGATACACCATCTATATTCATGTCTCTTATTTCATCAATACTACTATATCCTTTATAATGTTGATAAATTCTTTGTACAACTATATTTAATTTGTCATCAAAACTTAATTCTAATTTTTCAGTTTCAAAAATTTGTCTTATTTCATCTCCTGTAATTACATAACAAGGTTTTGCCTCTCCTTCTACATATTTTAAAACTGCCAAATTATATTTTTTAATTAACTGTGTTAATGCTTCATATCCAAATTCTTTTTTATACATATATATTAATATGTCAAATTTGTCTTGCTCTGTTAATAATGATGGTATATCAAATGGTATTGCATTTGATATATTTGTTTCACTAATACCATATTCTTTAAGTAATAAATCATATATCAACTCTTTTACATACTTTTTATCATTAACATCTCCATATGTACATCCTTTTAAGGCTTTTTTTAATTCATATTTTTTCTTTTTTCTTCTTTTTAATTCTTCTTCTGAAAGACCTATATCATATAAGTTTATCTTTGTAATTTCATCAAGTCTTTTTTTAACATAAGTTGTCATTTTTTCCAATGTATATGTCTTTTCATCCAATTCTACTTCCTGTTCTACCTTTTGTTCTCTTTTCTTTGTTATTGATCTCATTATGATTATGCCAGTACCCATTAACACAATAACAATTAAGATAAAATTTATTAGCATATAGTCTTCCTCCTTTTTTCTTTTGCTAAATCTTCATTTGTACTTCTTTCAATTTATAAATTATTTTTTCAACTACATCTTTTACTTGTTCTGAAAAGATTGCATTTTTATCATTTACACTTAATTTTCTGATTCTTAAAAATAGTTCTGAAACATTTTCCTCACTTGATGCTTCAAAATATAAAGTATTATATGGAATTGCAATTATATCCTTTTTCACTCCTAAGTATCTAGAAATATTTTTAACTGTATATTTAGATTCAGCATCCATTCTTCCAATGTTTAACAAAACATTATTTTTAGCTAATATATCACTTTCACTTTTTAATTTTTTAAAATCATTTATCATATCTAATTTTTGTTCTATATTATATACTATTACATCTGATATATTAAGTACTTGTCTGACCATTTTATCTTCTAGCCCTTTATCTAAGTCTACTAATATGATATCATAAAATTTATCTGCTTGTTGTATTATATCTTTATAATTATCTTTTATTCTTAAATACTCTTCTTGATCTGTTTGAGAGCCAGAGTCTTTATATCCATATAATATTTCTAATCTATTTCTATACACTAAATAAGTATAATCTTGTACAAGTTCTGGTGTAGCTTTCCCACTACTTACAATTCTCGATATTCCTTTTATTCCATCATTTGAAACAACATTTGGTCCTTTTACTATTTGTCTAATAAAATTTCTGTTCTTTTCCTGTTTTCCAAAACACAATTCTAAAGCATCATCATTATGACCGTGTAGAAACAAGTAGTATTTTATAATTATGTTCAATTGCCATACTAGCCGCAACTGCAACTGCAGACATTGTTTGTCCTGTTTCTTTTTTTGTATTACTCCAAAATGTTATAACTGCCATTTTCTACACTTCCTTTTCTAAATTTCTAAATGCTTTTTTTACTTCTCCGAGAAGATATATCTTTTTCTAAAATATCCTCCACCACATAGGATAATGCTTCTTTATATTGTGTACTTAATTTTTTTATTGCTATTTTTGAAACTCTTTGATTTTCTATTATTATGCTTTGGTCTCCACTATCTAATGGTAAATATACTATATATTCTTCATTCCATACAATTTTTGTACCCAACGCTAAAAAATTCAAATATTCATTTTCTTCTTTTAACATATCTTTTGCAAATAATATTTTAGTTAATTCTATTGGTTCTTCTATTTCTTTTAATATTTCTAGTCCTTTTTTTAATGAATATAAATCGAACGATGTTACAAAATATTTTTTTTCAGCATTCTTTATATTAAATTTCCTAAAATTCTCTATGCTATCTACATCTACTAGTGCTATATCATATTCTAGCTCCTTTTGTGCTCCTAAATAACTTTTTACCTCATCATAATCACTAAGTCCAACTGAAATATCTATTTTTTCATATTCAGTAATATATGCTTTTGTTGGATTTATTACAGGAACTATATATTTTGTTTTTTGTGTTAATGTATTATCTATAACTAGTACTTTTTTACCTAACACAGTTAATGCTTTTGCTATATAAATAACAAAATCTGTTTTATCATATGCACCTATAAATCCTATTATTTTCATTTATTCCTCCTATAAATTTACTGTGCTGTTCCATTTAATGTATCTATATATTGTTTTCTTGCTTCTTTTGAATTTGTTATTTCTTGTTCTACACTTGTTTCTAAATTACCTTTTGCATCTTCAGAATGTGCATTTAATCTTGAGTTTATATCATTTTCTCTTCTTGTTCTTAATTCTTGAGAATATCTTTCAGCAAGTACACGTCTTGCTTCTTCTTTTATGTTTTTATCTGCGTTTATTAAGTTTATAACTTCTCCACTTGGTACATATGTTGGTATTGCATTTGTTTGGTTTCCTGGTTCTACATATGTTGTAGCATATAATTTTGATCCTTTTATTTTATATGCTTCAACAATCGCATTACTCATTGTTACTGTTTCATCTTCATATAAATTAATCCAAATAGTATCTTCTGTCATATTGTTTACACGTTTTTTTGATACTACTATATAGTCTTGTCCATTATCTAACCTTAATCTAACATCTATATATGCTCCAACTTCTAATTGTTGTGGTAAAATTATTGTATTGTATTCTTGTTGTCTTAAATCATCTGTTACTTTTTCATCTGATTCTTGAACTAGTGTTTTTGATAAAACAGAACCTATTGTTAAATCAAGCTTTGATATTGTATTTTCAGTTAAATCCGCTGGTGTAATATAATCTGTTGGTATTACATCTTGCTTTGCTTGTTTTTGAACTAACATTGTAGAATCTATCTTATCTCCTGATTTTACATCTTGTCCTAATACATATACCATTTTTGTAGCAGCTTTATCTGCCTCTATTTGTTTTTGTAGGTTTGTTAATTGCATAAATAAGAATGCTATTATTATTCCTCCTATTAAAAGACCTATAACAACACCTATCAATATTGAATTTCTTGCTTTTCTTTGCATTGGATTTGTAGCCATGAAAATTCCTCCTTAATTTTAACTTTTTAAATCATCATTTATATTTTATTTTACAACAAAACATTTGTAAAAACAACAATTTTGTATTGTGTAATACAAAATTAATTATGTCGTAATATTACTGTAATATTGAATGTACATAATAAGCAAAACTTTTTAGTAAAAATACATGTATATTATTTATATATAACAATATATAAATTTTCAAATATAGTTACTTATGAGATTTATCATTAATATATTTGTTTATTGCTTCTGCTACTCCGATCCTCATTATTATCACTAACAAATACATTTCCAATTCTATTTTGTTCTAAAAAACTTTTTCCCATTGCAATTCCAAGTCCTGCATTTTCTACCATTTCTTTATCGTTTATATTATCTCCAATAGCAATAACTTCTTCTTTTTTTATTTTTAATTTTTCTATCAAAAATTGAATTGCAGTCCATTTATTAGTATTTTCTTTGGCTATTTCTGTATAATAGTATTCAACCTTAATATCTTCAGTCCCTGCTTTTATGCTTTTTTTTGACATATGCTCTACTTCTAGTATATCTATTTTGGGAATCATTTTTAATTTTTTAATTATACTAGAAAATATAATTTTATCACTATCACATATAGTAATTTTTAAAATATTGATATTTTGGTTTTCTTCTACATATTTATAAACGTCTTCTACAATATTTATATTAGTTCTTCTTTCAATTGGTTTTTTACTATTTTCGTTATAATAGTATAATACATTGTAATTTAGTGATTTTGTTAATACACTATCTTCTGTATATACATTATAATAAATACTATTTTCTTCACAAATTTTTATAATTTTTAATACTTTTTCTTTTTCCATAAATGCATCGTATATAATTTCTTCTTTTTGCAAATCATAAATAAAAGTACCATTTCCACAAATAATATATTTATCTGCACCAATTTCTTTTGCTATATTTCTCACAGAGATTGGCATTCTTCCGAGATGCCAAAACAACAATTGTACCTTTATTTACTGCTTTTAAAATTGATTCTTTATTTCCATCACTAACTTCTCCATAAGAATTTAATAATGTTCCATCAAGGTCAATCGCCACTAACTTATACATTTTTTACTCCTTTGTTTATTTTTTCAATTTATTATACATATAATTAATTTTTTTTACAACAATTTATTTAATTTTTATGAAAAAATTTCCAGTTTAAAATCAAAATATTTGCACATTATATATAACGTAGAAGCAAAGATGTTTCTACATAAGAAATGTAAAATATTTTGCAGGAGGTGAAACATAAAATGGCAAATTCAAACAGTAACTACAAAGCAGTTCCAGAAGCTATGGACGCTTTAGAAAAATTCAAATATGAAGTAGCTAGTGAAGTAGGTGTAACATTAAAAGATGGTTATAACGGAAATATATCTGCT
>CATKFT010000255.1 GCA_949747745.1 uncultured Clostridia bacterium | reverse complement strand
GTTCCAGAAGCTATGGACGCTTTAGAAAAATTCAAATATGAAGTAGCTAGTGAAGTAGGTGTAACATTAAAAGATGGTTATAACGGAAATATATCTGCTAGAGACGCTGGTAAAATAGGTGGAAATATGGTAAGAAAATTAATCCAACAAGCTGAAAACAACATGATTGGTAAATAGTTTTTTTTACCCATATTAACTAGGTAGGAATATAATTTTTGTTTTTTTATAAATAGTTTATCTATACATAAAAAGGCAGGGATTATATCCCTGCCTTTTTAATTTGTTTATTCTGGTTCTACTATTCCATAATTTTTTGAATCTTTTAATTTAAATATAACATTTACTTTACTTGTATCTACATTAACAAATGTATAGAAAATATTTTGAGGTTTTTGTTGTAATATTAATTTTGCATCTTCTATTGACATTGGTTTTGCTTCATAATACAAAGTTTTTATAATTTCATTTTCTATTTCATGAGCTTTTTCCATATTCATTACTTCTTTTTGTCTTATTGAATCTTCTTTGTTCATTTTATCTTTTTTAGTTTTTGTTTTTCTTATTTGTCCTTCTAATATATCTATGTCTTTATCAATTGCAGCATATAAATCTCTATGTGCTGTTACAGCTTTATATGTATCTCCATTATTATTTATAAAAATATCTGCAACTTGCTCATTTTTTTCACATTTTATTGTTACTGTTACTAAAAATTCATCTCCAAAATATTTTGTTAATCTTTCTAATTTTTTTTCTGCATATTCTTTAATTGCATCTGTAGCTTTTAAATCTTTGCCTGTTATTTTAATATTCATAAAAATACATCCTTTCTTCTTTCTTTTAGTTCTTTTGTTTATATTTAAATTATATACTATTTCTTATTTTTTGCAAGTATTTTTAAAATATATTCTCTAATTTATATTCTTTTTCTAACTTCTGGTTCAAATATAATTTTGCTATAATCTCTAACTCTTTTATAGATTCTTCATTTATACTAAATGAATATAACTTTTTAGCAGGTGCTAGAACTATATATTTTATTGCATCCATTGTTGGTTTTGTTATTTGTATTACACTTGTATCCTGTTTTCCACATGCTCCACATTTAAAACCACTATCTTTAAAACTAAAATACAGAATATCTTCCCCGAGTTTTACAGTTTTTACAGCCTTGTATACTAGGAGTAAATCCTAATATGCACATAAGTCTCAATTTAAAAATTGAGACTACTAAATCCATATTTTTATCAGTTTCTGATAATATATATAAAGTATTTAGAAATAATTGCAGTATTTTAAAACTATTCTCGTTTTCGTTTGTTACATCATTTATAATTTTTGTAATGTGTGTAGCATATTTTAATTTATCTAAATCTATTCTCAAATTATAAAACATTTCTATTGTTTCACAAGAATTTATATGATATGTACTAGTTCCTTGATATAGCATATATTCACCAAAACATAGTAATTGGCTACCTGCAAGAAGAGCACTCTTTGCTCTTCTTGCTCCTTTTGCCACACAAGATATTTTCCCAAAACCGTGATGTAAGCATTGTAAGCATTTTATCGTAATCTCCTAAGTTACTCTCCCCTATTATTATTCCATTTGTCTTGGATGTTCCCATTTTTTTCTTCACCATTCATTATATTTTTTTCTACATTTTGTACTTCCATTAGTTCTAAAAATGTATTAATATTTCCAGTATTTTTAAAGGTATTCCATGCAAGTTTCTTTATCATGCTAACCATCTCCTTTTTCAGAGGTTTATAGTTATAATTTAGAACTAATTATTCTTTTTTTAATTCTAAATTTATAACCACTTCTCTTTTTATCTTTTGCACTTTTTTACTTTTTATACATTTTATATTTAAATTCTTTATTAGAATTTTTGTTACAAACATTCACAATTTTAAAATTGCTATAATAAACAAAAACAATGGTAAAATATTTTGTTTTCGTATTAGTTTCAATAAAAAAATGTACTGTAGGAATATTTCTAATTTTCAAATTTTTTCACAATAGAATCTTTTTCTTGCCAATCTTCTTTAATTTTTACCCATGTCTTTAAGTTTATTTTTGTATTCAACATTTTTTCTATGTCTTGCCTTGCATACATACCAATCTTTTTTAACATAGAACCATTTTTTCCAATTATAATTCCTTTATGTGAATTTCTTAAACAATAAATTACTACCTCTATATCATATATTTCTTCTTCATTTTTCGTTTTTCTTAATTCCATTTTTTCTGTTTCAATATATATTCCATGTGGTACTTCATCATCTAATAATTTTAATGCCTTTTCACGAATTATCTCTTCTACAAGTTGTCTTAGGGTTTGATCTGTATATTCATCTACATCATAATATGCTGGCCCTTTTTTTAAAAGTTTTTCAATTTCTTTTATTACACTTTCTACTTTATCTTTTTTTAATGCTGATATTGGTATAACTGCCGAAAAATCATATTCTTTTTTATATAATTCAATTAAGTTTAATAATTTCTCTTTTTTTACTAAATCTATTTTATTAATAATCAATATTGTTTTCTTTTTTGCATCTTTTATTTTTTCTAATATTATTCTATCTCCTCTGCCAATTTCCTCACTTGTTGCCTCTATTAAAAATAATACTATATCAACATCCTTAACACTCCCAAATGCTGTTTGTATCATTGTATTTCCTAACTTTGTTTTTGGTTTATGAATTCCTGGTGTATCTACAAATATAATTTGTGAATTTTTTGTATTTACAATTGCACGTATAGCTGTTCTTGTTGTTTGTGGTTTATTTGTTATAGCTGCTACTTTTTCTCCTACAAGTGCATTAATTAAAGTAGATTTTCCCACATTTGTTCTACCTATAATTGACACAAAACCTGATTTAAATTCTTCCATTTGTTACTTCCTTCTTAACAATTATATATAATTTTACTTACCAAATTTGTAAAATTTAGTCGCTAAATTTTATAATTTTTATGTCAGTTTTTTCTTGACTTTTTAAATTTCTAATTTATAATACTTTTTCTATTATTTTTTTAATCTTTCTTACATCATATTCTAATCAATATTTTTATACATTATTATTCGTTACAAACATCACAATTTAAAAATTACCATGATGAACAAAACAGTAATCAAAAGCTTTTTTTATAGTAGTTCACTGAAAAACTATTTTCAGTGAACTATAGTTATTATTCTATTACAACTTTTGCATCAACTGGACATATTTGTATAAATGTGTTTCCATCATTTACATCTATTTCTTTTCCTGTTAAATCTTTATATACTGTTTTATCTGTTCTTGAAGATTTACTACATGTTATTTCTATCGCTTTTCCATTTGTTATGTAATAACCTTTTTTATCTCCTATATTTCTTAATCCTTGTCTGCCTTTATTTTCTACATCTTGTAAAGTGTAATTTTCTGCAAATGTAATTATAATATTTTTTGTAGAAACAACTTCTTTTGTATCCCAGTCTTTTTGTAAAGTTCCTTTTGAATATCTTTCATATTTTTTTGTTTCTTCATTATATTTATAGCTTACTGTATTTGATTGTGAATATGGTATTTTTACTGTATTTGCTATTGTTCCTTCTTCTAAAGCTATTTCTTCTTTTTTATAATTTAATACACTTTTTGCATTCGATGTATTTCTATATTTTTTTGTATCTGCCATTGTCCAAATATTTTTTGTGCTTGTTACTGCATTATGTGGTGCTTTTTTATCTTTTACTCTCCAAAAATTTTTACTACTTTCAGATATTCCACTTATATTATTTACTTTATATGTAGATATATCAGATTCTGCTTGAGGGCTCCAACCAAAATGAACATATATTGCATCATTCTCCATTGCATAATCTAGAAAATAATGTCTTGAACTTCTTATTGGTCCTATTTTTGACAAGTCTTTACCTTTGAATATTGGCATAAGTCTTGTTTCTCCGCCTTCTACTATTATTTCATAAACAACATATGCTTCATTTAACCCTGCTTGTGGCCATGCATCTTTATTATTATCTATCATAACTGCTATTGGTCTTTCTTCACCATTATAAACATTAATTTTAGTTTCTTTTTCTTCCTTCTTTTCTTTTCCTTTATCAACTCCTAGTGAAATAACACCATTTTGAACTTCTTCTTTATTATTTTGTTTATTATTTATTACTTTCATAGCAAGTAATACGCCTGCTATAATAACTAATATTGCTAATAATATTATTAAAAATTTTATTCCTTTATTTTCCATAACAATAACTTCCTATCTTATATTTTAACCATTTCTTTAGAAAATGTGAACAAGAAATAGCTGACTACTAAATTCGCAGTACACTCATATCAAGATATAATAGTGCAAAACCATATAATAAAATTACTACCATTATTCCAACACATGCTCCAACAATAATCTCGGATATACTTCTTTTTTTATTCTCATATCTATTAATTCCAATAATTAATGAAAGCACTAGGCATAATGTAAATACTACAACATTTCTTGTTGTTAGCCATATAATTGTTAGACCTGCAAATGCAACTGCCGTTTGCCCACTTGGCATAAAATTTTCTTTTATAAATTTATGATTGTTTTTAGTTGCTGCTGCTTTTAGGGTAACTATTACTATTACAGTTAATAACACTGCGACAAATGCTAAGTGTACAGGGGAATTAACCACTTCTTCAATTATTTTTAGCCCTATTGTGCTAATTTTTTCAAAAAATAGAAAATATGCTACAATTATTGCATTTATTGCCGTTATTACAACAGCTCCTGCTCCTACATCTTTTGCTATTTTTGCTTTAGGATGATATAAATCTGTATATAAATCTACCACCGTTTCTATTGCTGTATTTATCATTTCTGCTACTATAATTAGTATAACTGTAAACATTAGGCATAAAAATTCTGCTTTACTTAAGTCAAAAAACAAACTAACTATCATAACTATAACTGCTATTACTAATTGTTTTTTTATATTGCTTTGTGTAGTTACTGCATAAATTATTCCATCTAATGCATTCTGACATGCATCTAAAAAATTACTATTTTTCATTTTGGGCTCTTTTTCTTGTTTCATACTCTGTTTCCTTTCGCCTATTTTATATAGTTTTATAGGAGTTCACTAATAATTAATATTTAAGACCCCTGTCGCTTTTAGGGCGACAGCTCCCTTAAATAAAGGAGCCTTACTTTTGCAGTTGTAGTAGTATTACTATAACTTATATATATCTTTCTAATTTTAAATCTTGTAATATCTTTTCTTCTTTTAGTCTCATTTTTTTCTTATCTTCTTCTTCTATGTGGTCATATCCCATTAAGTGATAAAAGCCATGTACTAGCATATAAGCAAATTCTCTTTTAAAGCTGTGTCTATATTCTATTGCTTGTTCTTTTACCTTTTTAATGGAAATTACAATATCTCCTAGAACATCCTCTACTTCATATTTATTTGTTTTTACTATATTATCAATTTCTTCTTTTTCAAATATTGGAAAGGATAATACATCAGTTTCTTTATCTATGTTTCTATATTTTTTATTAATTTGTTTAATGTTTTCAGATGTTGTTAATGTAATACTTATGTATAAATTAGTTTTTTCTAATTTTTCTTCTAAAAAGCATTTTCCTATTACTTCATTAACTGCATCTTTATATTCATTATTTTCTTCTATATCTAAAAATTCTATTTGTGCTCTTTGTTTCAATTTTATGCTTCCTTTCTAAAATACCTTAAACTGTCAAACTTATTTTTAAGAGATATAGCTATTATAATCACTAATGTAAAGTTCTTACACTGCTACTTGTTTTCTTTTTATATATTTATGTTTTAATGTTTTACATGTATTTTTAACACTTTTCATTGCTCCAAGTTCTACTAGTTTTTCTTTATAAAATTTTATTATTTGAGCATATTTTTCTTCTTGCTTAGCCACTAGTTTTAAATCATTTTTTACAAATAATATTTCTTTTTGTTTTAGTGCTTTTCCTTGGTCTTTTTCTTGGTCTTTTTTTATGTTATTATATTCATCCCAAAATTTCTTATAAGCTTCTCTTTGTTGTGGTTTGTCCCAATATATTTTGGTTGATAACAATTTTATATTGTAGTCTTCTATTAATGCAATTAACATTTCATAAGCACTATTTTTCTTTTTGTTTATTTTAGCATTTACAATTAATTCTCTTGTATCATCTAAAAGTTTGTTATAACATTGTTCTGCTACAATTAGTGGTAAACTATGTGTAAATAACTTCCTACTAATTCCTAGTAAAACTAGTTTCTTTTCTATTATATCCCTTTCATCTAATTTTCCTGCTAAGAACCCACTAAATTTATCATATTCTTCTATTATTTCTTTATATGAATTTTCATGGTCTATCTCCATTTTTATTGGCAATATTTCTACAATATACTCTTCTAATGTAGAAAATATCTTTTCAAAAGTTTGGTTTTTCCTTTCTTCTCCCCCTACATTATCTGCAAGTTGTATTGAATAATTTTTCAAAATTCCTTTATACAAACCTTCCATTTTACAGGCATAAAACTTTTTATATCTATTTAATGCTTTTTCTTTATTTTGCATATTTATTGTTTGGTAGTCTAGCTCTAATAAATATTTTTGTTTTCTATATTTATATTCTAAATACTGGGTTTCTTTTAAATGTACTATATTATAATATTCTGATAATGCATTTTTTTCAAAATTTGTTGCTGTATCATTTTTCACTTTTTTATAAACAGAATCCATAACATATTTATCAATTGCTTCTAAGTATAACCCATACATATCTTCATATTTTTTTAGTAGTTCTTCTTTTTTGTTTGTTTCATCATTATTATTTTCATCTGTATAATTTTCAAATGCCTTTAATATATTGTTTCTTTTTGTAAGTATTAACAAACTATTAATTCCTACCTTTGTTGGTATTAATAACTTTGTTATTGTATTTGTTATTGTTCCAAAAAAGGTTTTGTTTGTCTGTAGTACTTTTAAACTTCTCTCGGCTATTTTTTCTGCCATTTTCATCATCCTTTCAAAACACTATTTTCTCGTTTGTTCCTATATTTTCAATTACTTCATATATAAGTTCTAATGTAATTTCTCCCTCTTCTTCTTTGTAATTTACCTGAGTATTTACAATATTTTCTACATTAGGTATTTCTTTTTTTAGTTCTTCTTCAAGTTTTTCTTGTAGTATCTTCTTTGTTTCTTCGGGTGTAAGGGTTATGGTCTTTTTTTCTACTTCTTTATATGTAGTTTTACAAAATTCTATAGGGAAATAAAAGTTTGAAAATATTTTTAATTTTTTGTTCTCATTTATTGTATCATAATTTTCAAAATTTGGAATACTTTTAGGAAAATTTATTCTTAAATTATTAATATTTATTCCATATGTACTTTTTTGTTTTCCTGTTTCTTCTTTTATCTCCTTTGTATAGCTCATTTTTTCTTTTTTTGAATACCATACTTTTGCTTGTATATCAGCTTTTGCATGAACATATCTTGTTCCTGTATATTTTCCTTCTAACCATCCTCCTACTAATATGTTACCGTTTTTTTACAATATCTCCCTCTTTTACTAGGGCTGTGCCATTTTGCACATTAACTTTTGTAATTACTCCTTCTTTATTTGAAATAATATTGCAATATTCATTTTCATCTATTATTTCTGGTTTTTTATCTGCTTCTACAATTTCTATTGTTACATTTGTACCTTTTATATGTATGCCTATCCAAGCTATATCATCCCTATGTAATCTAATGGTATTAATAAGCTCTTTTGTGTTTATTTTATATTTTGGCATTCCTATTTTCAGTCCGTTTTCATTTACTTGTTTTATAATTTCTTCACTTTTAATTGTTTCATTTCCTGTTACTTCTATGTTCCAAACAAAATTTGATAATCCAAATATGAATACTATTATTGTAATTAGTGATATAAGAAATAGTTTTCTTTTCTTATATTTATGTAATAAAAATGGTAAGCCTTTCTTTTTTTCTATTTTTACTCTACATTTTGTAATTTTTGCTATTTGTTTTATTTTTTTAAATTCTCTTAAACTAATATTGGCATATAAAAAACTAGATTTTTTTCTTTTTAAATTCCATAAAAGTATTCTTTTACTTATACATATGTTAATAAATCTTTCAATAAAATATCCTTCTACACTAATATTTACATATCCTAATATAT
>CATKFT010000254.1 GCA_949747745.1 uncultured Clostridia bacterium | reverse complement strand
CTATGATAAGGTAGTAGTAGATTTTGATGGATATATGAATACTAAAAATACATGGTTTTCAAAAAAATATCCTAACAGTAAAAATGACTTAATAGCATACTTTTCAGCAGAATATGGGTTAGATGAAATTTTACCTATTTATTCAGGTGGACTTGGAATTCTTTCAGGAGATCATTTAAAGTCTGCAAGTGATTTAGGTTTACCTTTTGTTGCAGTAGGGTTATTATATAAAAATGGATACTTTAACCAAAAAATAAATTATTGGGGAAATCAAGAAAATGTATATCAAAATATAGATTTAGAAAACTTACCGATTAACCCTGTTAAAGATGCAAGTGGGGAAGATTTTATTATAGATGTAAAACTAGGGGATAAAAAATTATATTTAAAAGTTTGGCAAATTAATGTAGGTAGAGTAAAACTATATTTGTTAGACTCAGATATAGAAGAAAATGCTGAACAAGAATATAAAGAAATTACTTTAAAACTATATGGTGGAGACCAAGAAATGAGAATAAGACAAGAAATAGTACTTGGTATGGCAGGAGCTCATTTATTAAGGCTATTAGGATTAAAGCCAAAACTTTACCATATGAATGAGGGACATTCTTCATTTTTAATTTTAGAAATAATAAAAGATATAATGGAAGAAAGAAAAGTTTCTTTTGAAGTTGCAAGAGAAATAGCTACTTCACAAACAGTATTTACAACACATACTCCAGTACCAGCAGGAAATGATATATTTCCATTAGATTTAGTAGAAAAATATTTTAAAAACTTCTGGTCAAGATTAGGTCTTGATAGAGAAGCCTTCATGAAATTAGGAATGAAACCATGTGATAATTTAGAACCAGGATTTAACATGGGAATACTTGCACTTAAAGTTGCAGGAAAGAAAAATGGAGTAAGTAAACTTCATGGGGAAGTATCACGTGAATTATTTGGTGATGTATGGCCTCATATTTCGGCAGATGAATCTCCAATTACACATATTACAAATGGTATACATACATGCTCATGGCTTGCACCAAACTTAAAAGAATTATATAATAAATATTTAACACCATATTGGCAAGATACAATTTATGATGATGAAACATGGAAAAAAATTGCAGATATTCCAAATGATGAACTTTGGAAAGCACATGTGGAAAGAAAAGTTAAATTATTACACTTATTAAAGGATAATCTTACAAAAAGGTTAAAAGCAGCAGGAGTAGGGTATGATGATATAAAATTTGCATTATCAAAGCTTGACCCAAATGCTTTAACAATTGGTTTTGCAAGAAGATTTGCAACATATAAAAGAGCAACATTAATATTTAGAGATTTAGAAAGAATTACACAAATATTAAATGATCAAGATAAACCAGTTCAAATAATATTTGCAGGAAAAGCGCATCCAGCAGATAAAGAAGGACAAGATTTAATAAAATACATACATGAAGTATCTATGAAACCACAATTTAAAGGAAAAATATTTATATTAGAGAATTATAATATTCAAATTGCAAGATATCTAGTAGGTGGTGTAGATGTATGGCTAAACACACCAAGAAGACCAATGGAAGCATCAGGTACAAGTGGACAAAAAGCATCTGTAAATGGTGTTGTAAACTTTAGTATATCAGATGGATGGTGGGCAGAAGGATATAATTCAAAAAATGGTTGGCTAATAGGGACAAATGAGCAATATCCATCATATGATGCACAAGATGCAGCAGATAGTGAAAGTATTTATAGGGTATTAGAGGATAAGATAATACCAATGTATTATGATAGAGATGAAAAAGGTGTATCGAAAAGATGGGTTGAATATATGAAAAATTCTATAATGTCAACAGGAGGGAAATATAGTACATCAAGGATGGTTGTAGACTATGTAGAAAAATTATATATGCCATTATGTGACCTAAATAATAAATATTTTTCTAATTTAGAAGATGTAACATCATATGTATCTTGGAAAAACGAATTAAAGAATAATTGGAATGATATAAGAATATATCAAATGAGTAATTTAGAAAATATTACAATGGATGCAGGAAATAACATAGATGTTAGTTGCTCTGTAGAGATTCCAAATATAAATAAAGATAATGTAGAAGTTCAGGTATATTATGGAAAAATATTAGAAAATGGTGTTGTAAAGAGTATGCAGATTATACCAATGAAATTACAAGAAAAAATAGAAGGAAAAGAAAATACATATTTGTATACTGCAAAAATAGAGTTAACAACAGGCGGAAATTATGGTTATACATTTAGAGTAATGCCAAAACATAAAATGTTATTAGAACCAGCAAATTTAGACTTAGTTAAATGGATTACAGATTAAAAGAAGCGGAAGTCATTACGACTTCCGCTTCTTGTTAGAACTTAAAACAAACAAAAAAGTTTTTGCAATTACATATACTATTAATTTGGCTATTATTTTTATTATACGAAGTAAAAAAGATAAAAAATCTTTTAAGCAATCAGAGAAAAATAGATATAATAGAGAAGCTGTAATTGCAACAAGTAAAGATTGAAATAATGTTCTGTTTAAAAATGGGGTAATAATTATATTACCTATGAACATCCCCAAACAGAACTGTAATGCTTTCTTTGTTTTATCTTTCATATGCAAAATCCTCCTTAGGAATATTATGAATAGAGTATATACTATTTTGCATAAAAAGTCAAATTAGCAAGGTTATTTCATGGAATATTGCGGTTTTGTAATATTTTATGAAATTACCCTGTTAAATTAGATAAACTAGTTGCATTTTCTAAAGAACATGTGTATAATGCTTCTATGAGGGATAAAAATGGAACGTTTTGGAATAAGGGATAGTATTATAGAAGATATAGTTAATATAATAAAGGAATATAAAGAAGTAACAAAAGCCGTTATATTTGGTTCTCGTGCAAGAGGTGATTATAAAAAGGCTTCAGATATAGATATTGCTTTATTTGGAGAAGAATTAACGCATACTATAAATACAAAAATTTTTTATAGAATAGATGAATTATATATGCCATATAAAGTTGATTTAATAAATTTTAATACATTAAGTAAAGAAAACAAGATTAGAGATAATATATTGAAAGAAGGAGTTGAAATATATGTCCAATAATTTAATTGAAAGTTATAATGCTTTTAGGAAAGCTTATATAAAGTTACAAGAATTTGTTGATAAAGATGATAATTCAGAAGTAAGTAAAACAGCAATTATACATGCATTTGAATATACTTTTGAATTGTGGTGGAAAGCTTTACAAAGATATATAGAATATGTTGGAACAGTAGAACAATTTGGACCAAGTGCAACAATAAAAAATGCTTTTCAATATAATTTATTAGAAGATGCACAAATGTGGATGGATATGTTAAGAGATAGAAACCTAACACCTCATACATATAAAGAAGATATAGCAAATGACATTTATGAAAGAATTATAAATATACATATAAAAGCATTAAAAGAATTTGTAGAAGAATTTGATAATAGGATATAGAATCATTTTATATGTAAATTAAACAAAATATTACAAAAAAGTAATATTTTTTGTAAGTTTAGTATTGAATATATATTTTTATTTGTGTTATAATATTTTTTAGTTGAAAAAACAAAAAGAAAGAGGGAAGTTTAAATGAAAAAAGATTTAAAGAAAACCAAAATTGTTGGAACAATAGGACCAGCTAGTGAACACATGTTAAAAGATTTATTTGAAGCAGGACTAAATGTAACAAGAATTAATTATTCACATGGAAGCTGGGATGAACAATCTGAAAAAACAGAAGAAATAATCCGTTTAAGAAAAGAAATGGATATACCTGTTGCATTATTACTAGATATGAAAGGACCTGAAATAAGAACAGGAATGTTATATACAGGTAAAAATACAAAAATAGAATTAAAAGATGGACAAAAATTTACATTAGTAAATGAAGACATTACAGGAAATGAAGAAAAAGTTTCTGTAACATATAAAGAATTATATAAAGATGTAAAACCAGGAACAAAAATATTAATAGATGATGGTGCAATTGAATTAAAAGTTGATGAAGTTGTAGGAAAAGATATAGTTTGTACAGTAGTTCATGGAAATGGATTAGGAAGTAGAAAAACAAT
>CATKFT010000253.1 GCA_949747745.1 uncultured Clostridia bacterium | reverse complement strand
GACTTAGATGCCATTAAAAAAGTAACCAAAGACCCAGATATGACATGGAAGAAATTTAAAATACAGCGTTATGAATTAATGGAAAATAGTTGGAATACCATTCCATACTTAAATCCAGATGACTTAGTAGAAAAATATGTAGAAGCCTTAAAACTAGATGCTTCAAACAATGATAGAAATGTTAGCAGTAGTACAAATGTAAGAAGAGTGAACTACCATTACTTAAAACGTGTAACCGATGACTTTAGAGCAGAAGTATTAGATGGAAATATCCAAAAAGTTCATATCAAAACTGCAGAAGAATTCAAACAAAAGTTAACCGAAAATCCTTGTGCTTACTATGTATTAGACAATGATATTGACCTATCTAGCATAACAGAAGGAAATTCTATTGTTGGTGGATACTTTATGGGAAAACTAGATGGTGGAGGACATAAATTAATAGGAAATACGATTCCAATCTTTAATACTATTAAATTTGCTCATATTTCTAACCTACAAGTAGAAAATAGTAATATAACAAGTAACTTAATGAATGTAGGAGCATTTGCTAAAACTCTAGAATATAGCCAAATGGAAAATGTACAAGGTAAAAACATCACTATATCTGCTACGAATAAACAAGTTGGTGGATTAGTTGGTAGTATGGTATACAGTGTTGTAAAAAATGTACATGTAACAGGAAGTAATATAGTGGGAACAACAAGAGTTGGAGGAATTGCTGGATATGTTGGTCAAAGCCAAGTAGAAGAAAGCACTGTAAATGGAAAAGCACGTTCAACAGGAAATGCAGCTGGAGGACTAATAGGAGAAGCTTATAGTAAAACAGTTATTAGAAATTGTTATACAATAGGAGAAGTACAAGGAAATCAAGACATTGGTGGATTAGTTGGCTATGTTAATACCTCTTATATTATCAACTGTTTTAGTAACGCAAAAGCTACTGGAAATGCTGGTATTGCAAGCTTTGTAGGGCAAACAACCAATAACTCTATCATAAAAAATAATATTACCCTAGTAAATCAAACGGTAGGATATAAATTTGATGGTAGAACAGCTAGCGATAAATTTACGAACTTTAGTGGAAACT
>CATKFT010000252.1 GCA_949747745.1 uncultured Clostridia bacterium | reverse complement strand
TTTAATCAAAGTAAGGGGGAGATTTATGAAATTTGTACATATAGCAGATATGCATTTTGATGCACCATTTACAACACTTGCTAAAAATGAACTAGGAAATAGAAGAAGACTAGAGCGGAAGAGAAGCTTTTAGGAAAGTTATCCAATATGTAAAAGAAAATAATATTGGGTATCTTTTTATAGCTCGGCGACTTATATGAACATGAATATATAAAAGAAAGTACAATTGAATATATAAATAATTTATTTAAAGAAATACCAAATACAAAGATATATATTGCTCCAGGAAATCATGACCCTAAGGTGAAAGATTCATATTATAATAAATTTAATTGGAATATAAATGTTTGTATTTTTGATGAAAATATAAAGA
The DNA here is from genome assembly GCA_949747745.1 of uncultured Clostridia bacterium. The sequence continues at coordinate 4,297 of CATKFT010000252.1, read as the reverse complement.
AAATATCTACAGATGAAGCAGATATATATGGTTTTGGCTTTAATAATTTTTATATGCAAAATTCAGAGTTAGATAAGATAAAAATAGAAAACTCAAATAAAATAAATATTTTATTAACACATGGGGCTTTAGATGCAAGCTCTAAAGATGATATGCAATATAATCCTATGTCTAAAAATAAAATAAAGGAATTAGGATTTGATTATGTGGCTTTGGGGCATATTCATAAACCATATTATAACGAAGAACAAGGGCAAAATATTGTGTATCCAGGGTCAACTATAAGTCTTGGGTTTGATGAATTAGGAAAACACGGGTTGATTTTTGGTAGTTTTAATGAAGACAAAAAATTGCAGATATCATTTGTGCAGATAGATTCTTCAGAGTTTGTAGAAAAGGAAGTAGATATAAGTGGTATTCTTTCCAAAGAGGAACTTATAGAGGTTTTGAATAAGTTAGAAGTATTAGAACATGAGTATTGTAAAATTATTCTTACTGGGAAAAGAGAATTTGAAATAGATGTATATGAGATTTTGAGAGAAGTGATGAATAAGAATGTTATTAAGATAAAGAATAATACAAGTTTGAAAGTTGATTTAGATGAGCTTGCAAGAGAGAACAGCTTGAAGGGAATATTTGTTAGGAATATGTTAGATAAGATAGATGAAAATAATAAAGAAGAGATTATGGAGGCAATCGAGATTGGGCTTTTGGCTATGTAATTTGTGGAGTTTTATAGGTAATTGATTAGGGACTTTTGCAGTTCGCTTCCATGAAGTAATATATTTCGTTTTTTTCATTGCACCACTCCCAACGCTCACGGGTATGCGCCCGCCTCCAGGCTGTCCGTGGTTCCATTACAAAAATGAAATATATTACTTCACTCACGCTGATTTTGTAAATTAAGCTAGGGAAGGGTGAGTTAGATGAAGTGTTGTTGTGAAGTATGATGTTTGATAAAGTGCTAGATTAGGTGAATTGTAATATAGAATTAGTATTAAGCAAGAAAGGATGTTTAAATGAGAATTTTGGATTTAAAGGTAAATGGCTTTGGGAAACTATCAGGTAATACAATTGAATTTAAAGATGGAATTAATGTTGTTTATGGGGAAAATGAAAGTGGAAAAAGTACTTTGCTTAAGTTTATAATGGGGATGTTTTATGGGCTTTCTAAAAATAAAAATGGAAAGTTTATGCCAGATTTTGAAAGATATATGCCTTGGGATGGTGGAGAGTTTTCACGGTAAAATTTCTTATGTGTTAGATGATGGTAGTAAGTATGAAGTGTTTAGGGATTTTAGAAAGAAGAATCCTAATATATATAATGGGGATTTAGACGATGTATCAAATAGTTTTAATATAGATAAAAATTTTGGAAATAGATTTTTTTATGATCAGACTAAGGTAGATGAAGAATTGTTTTTGTCTACAATTGTATCTTTGCAAGCAGAAACTAAATTAGAGGAAAAAGAACAAAGTGTATTAGTACAGAAGATGTCTAATTTGGTAAGTACTGGTGAAGATAATTTGTCATATGCTAAAATAATGAATAAGTTAAATAAAAGACAAATAGAAGAGATTGGAAGTAAAAGAACTCGGAGATAGACCAATTAATATAATAACAAAAAGATTAGAAGAAATACAAAATGAAAAAGAGGCTTTAAGTAATTTTTCTAATAAAAAATATGAAATAGAAGAAGAAAGACAAAAACTTGGTATAGAAATAAAGGAACAAGAAAATGAACTAGAGTTTTTAAAAGAATTGCGTATTTTACATGAAAAACAAGATTTAGAAAAGCAAAAAGTAATAGTTAATGAAAATATGATAAAAGAATATAAAAATAAAATAGAGATATTACAAGAGGATATTAATAATAAAGCGAAAAATGAAAATGGTAAGATTATTGTATGTAGAGAAAGTGAATTATCTGAAAAAAGAGATGATGGGTTAATTGAAAATGAATATAATCAAAGTGATAGAGTTAATAATATAAGTAGAAATGAGAAAAGTGAAAAGATTGAAAGTAGTCAGAATTTAAAAAGGAAAAACAAAAAGGTCTTAGCAATTGCTTTAAATATAGTCTTTTTTTTGATAGTAATTTTATCAGTAGTTAGCAAAAATTATTATATAACATTAGTGACTAGTGTGGTTTTGGTATTAACATTGGTGTATAGTTATACACAATATAGGAATAAATATGTAAAAATAAATAACAAAATTCAAGAAAATGTGGAAAACGTTGACGAAAATTTAAACCAATATATAGAAAAAAATTTAGAAAAGAAAAAAGAAATAGAAGTATTAGAAAAAGCTATAGAAAAGTTGGAAGAAGAAATAGCAAAGACAAATCAAAAGTTAGAACAAGAGTTTAAATTTGAAAAAGAAAAGTTAAGAAATAAGTATATAGGGCGAGTGTTAATAAAAATAATAGATGAAAAGCTTGAAAAGCAAACAGTAGTATATGATATAAATGTATTGCAAAATAAGATTAGTGAAAACAAAGTAAAATTACATAGTATAGATTTAGATAAAAATAATGTAATGCCAAAATTAGAGAATTTAGCAAATTTGGAAGAAGAATATGGAGATTTAGAAGAACAATATGAAGAATTATGCAAAAAAAATGAACTAATAGAACTAGTAAAAGAAGAAATAGGGAAAGCATATGAAACAATGAAGAAAAGTATAACTCCCAAATTTACAAATAATTTATCTAAAATAATAGAAAAGATATCAGAGGGAAAGTATAAAAATATACAACTAGATGAAGCAAAAGGCATGATAGTAGAAATAGAGAACGGAAATTATGTATCTGTAAAAAATTTAAGTGTAGGGACAATAGATGAATTATACTTATCTTTAAGAATAGGAGCAGGACTTGAAATATCAAGTGAAAAATTACCTATAATACTAGATGAAACATTTGCATATTGGGATGATGTAAGATTACAAAATATATTAGCATATTTAAATGAAGAATTTAAGACAAGGCAAATAATATTATTTACATGTACAAATAGGGAAGAAAGAATATTAGATAAATTGGGTGTTGATTATAATAGAATTGAACTATAAATGAATATATTATACTATATAATGTGAAATAATACACATACCCATTGCTAAATTATAAAAAAGCGTGTATAATACTAAGGTATTATAAATAAAGAGGAGAGACTATAAAACATGTTTCAAAAATTAGAAGATGTAGAAAAAAGGTATGATGAACTTACTGCCCAAATTAGTGATCCAGAAGTTATTGCAAGAACTAATGAATGGCAAAAGCTAATGAAAGAACACTCTGATATGACACCAATAGTTGAAAAGTATAGGGAATATAAAAAAATAGTAAAAGACTATGAAGACGCAACTATTATGATGAAGGAAGAAGATAAAGAAATAAAAGAACTTGCGGAAATGGAAATGCTAGATGCAAAGGAAAAGATGCCTGTTATTGAAGAAGAATTAAAAATGTTATTAATTCCTAAAGATCCAGATGATGATAAAAATGTTATATGTGAAATAAGAGCTGGTGCAGGTGGAGATGAAGCAGCACTGTTTGCAGGAACATTGTTCAGAATGTATTCAATGTATGCAGAAAGAAAACATTGGAAATTAGAAACATTAAATGAAAATGAAACAGGGCTTGGGGGATATAAAGAAATATCATTTATGGTAACAGGAAAAGGTGTGTATAGTAGACTAAAGTTTGAAAGTGGAGTACATCGTGTACAAAGAGTTCCAGATACAGAATCAAGTGGAAGAATACATACATCAACATCAACTGTTGCAGTACTTCCAGTTGTAGAGGATGTAGAAATAGAAATAAATCCAAGTGATATAAAAATGGATGTGTACCGTGCATCAGGAGCAGGAGGGCAACATGTAAATAAAACATCATCAGCAGTAAGGTTAACACATATACCAACTGGAATAGTAGCAGAATGCCAAACAGAACGTTCACAACTACAAAACAGAGAATATGCAATGAGATTGTTACGTTCAAGATTATATGAAATAGAAAAACAAAAAAGAGACTCAGAACTTGCAAATGAAAGAAAAAGCCAAGTAGGAAGTGGAGATAGGTCAGAAAAAATAAGAACATATAACTATCCACAAGGTAGGATAACAGACCATAGAATAGGTTTAAGTATATTTCAAATGGAAGATTTCTTAAATGGAAATTTAGATGAAATGCTAGATTCATTAATAGCAGCAGATAGAGCTGAAAGATTAAAAGGAAATGAAGAATAAAATAAAAAATATGGGTAAGATTTGCTTATACCCATATTTTTA
>CATKFT010000251.1 GCA_949747745.1 uncultured Clostridia bacterium | reverse complement strand
TTTTTAATATAGTAAATATGATTGTTATTCCACTATTATTTGGTATTATGATTATTTGGGGAACAACAGATGTATTTAAGATTAAAATGTTATTAGGCAGATCTATTAACTTAGTAATTGGTTCATTAGAATTTATACCAGATTCATTAAGACTAATTAAGCAATCATTAAGGTTAAATACAAAAAATAGTGAAAAAGTAAAAAGTAAAAAAATACAGTTAATTATAATTGGAATAATATGTTCTATACCAATATTATTTATAATACTAGGATTATTAATGTCTGCTGATGAAGTGTTTGCGGGGATTTTCGGAGAGATATCTGATGCAATTATGTATATGTTTACATCAGAAGTAATATTTTCCATAATAGCTAGAATAGCACTTATTGTAGTAGTATTAGTATATTTATTATGTATTATATATAATATATTATATAAACAAGATGTATATAAAAAAGTAGAAAATGAAGAATTCAAACCAAGAATTCAGATAAATGAAATAATACTAAATACAATATTGACAATAATAAATATAGTATATTTATTATTCAGTTCAATACAATTTATTTATGTATTTAGGTATTTATTTATAAACCCATTAAGTATAAATGGAGATTTTGCATTTGCAGAATATGCAAGACAAGGATTTTTTCAATTAATGATTGTATCATTTATTAATTTTGCTATTATATTAATTACAAACTTTAACAAAAAAGAAGTAGATGAGAAAACAAATAAATATACCAAAATAATGAATATGCTCATGGCTATATTTACAGTTATAATTGATATATCAGCATTTATGAGGATGAATTTATATGAAAGAGAATATGGATATACTTTCTTAAGACTAATGGTGTATTTCATTTTACTAACAGAAATGTTTATGATAATACCAACAATAATTTACATATTAAAAGGAAAGATAAACTTATTTAAATCATATTTCATTATATCTGTTACAATGTATGTAGTTATTAATTTTATTAATATAGATGCTACTATTGCAAAAAATAATATAAACAGATATATAGAAAATAAAGATAGTTTAACAAGAGAAATTGATTTTTATTATTTGAGTTATAATACAGGAACAGATGCAATACCAGAGTTAGTTAGGTTATATGAAAATGTAAATGATACAGAATTAAAAATAAGAATAAATAATTATTTATATAAAATTAGTAATAGCTTAAAAGAAGATAGAAGTTTACAAGAATTTAATATATCAAAGCAAAGAGCTCAAAATATATTAGAAAAGATGGAACTAAAATATAAAACGGTGGAAAAAACAATAGAACCTAATAAAGAAATACGAAAGAATACTATAGAATCTGATAATATTATGGGAACTGGTAGTAGTAAAAAGAAAAATAGTAAAACTATTTAGTAATTATGAAATTAATAATGAAATATAAAAATATTTATCCTATTCTTAGAAATATTGTAACTATAGAGTAGGATAAATATTTAGTATAAAATTAGTTTTGATAACTTTTGTAACTACTACACATTGATTCATCAGGATTATTTGTATTACAATTTTGTACAGGTGTTACAATTATTTGTTCTAAAGCACATTCTTGTTGTTGACTTTTATTATATTTACAACTTGTCACAGTACAATTTATTCTTTGATTTTTCTCCATATAAAATAACCTCCTTATATTGAAATCTAATAATATTATGTGTTATTTAGGCTATTTTATTACAATAAAAAACGAACAATTTCAGTTAAGGTTAAAAAATTTGATAGAAAATCATATAAAAACATAGTTTCAAGTCTTTTAAAATGAAATTAATTGATATCATTTAACTTCTTTGTATCAGGTGTTTCAACTGACCTATTACAACAATTTTTAGCATCTTTAAAACTTAAATACCAACTAAAACCATTTTGATTTTTACCGAATATTTTGTAATCTTTCTTCTAATTCACAAAAAGTTTGTGGAGCTTTTATAATCATAGGTTCATTTGGGCACCAATTAGCAGGCGTAGCACCATTGTTACAATCAGCAACTTGCAATGCTTCTAATAATCTAAGAATTTCAGGGATACATCTACCAACATTCATTGGATAAACTAAAATTGCACGAACAATACCTTTATCATCAATAATAAACACATTTCGTACAGTTTCGGTATTACTAATGTCATTAGAAATCATACCATATTTTCTTGCAATAGTACCATTTCTGTCTGCAATAATAGGGAAAGGAACACGAATTCCAGTTCTACAATAGATATCATATAACCATGCCAAGTGTGAAGCATTGCTATCTACACTAAGTCCAAGTAAACAAGCATTTTTTTCTTTAAAGTATGTATTTGCTTTAGAAAAGGCAATAATTTCAGTAGTACAAACGGGGGTGAAATCACCAGGATGAGAAAAAAGTACAATCCATTTACCTTTATAATCATTAAGACATATATTTCCCATAGTACTTAATGCTTCAAAATCAGGTGCATACATACCAATTTTAACATTACCATTCATCATTACTTCATAATCCATAAAATAAACTCCTTTCATATTTGTATATAATATGAAATATAGTAGGATTTAGTTACAGTGTTTTGTGTGTGATATAATTTTAGTAAATTATGTTTTAAGTGTATTTTGGAATATTGTATAAGAACTATTGATAAACTTAAAGAATTATGCTAAAGTAAAAATTAAGTAGAATTTACGAAAATATAAAATAAACAAAATTTCATATGAAATTAATATATATTTTAGTTAAAATGAATAAAAAATGTAAAAATGGAAACCTTGTTATTAGATTACAAGGGAGATTTATTAATGTTTATTTTAGCACAAATATCAAGTCTTATTTCAATGATTGTAAATATAGTAGCAGTTCAATTAAAAACAAAAAAGCAAATGCTTTTAACCATAATAGTTGCAAATTTATTTTTTGTAATAAGTTATGTATTATTAAAAGCATATGTTGGAGCTTTGATTTATGGGATTCTTAATATAGAAATAATAATAAATATGTTTTTTGAAAATAGGGGGAAATTAACCCCTAAATGGTTAATTAGCATATATATTTTTATATCAATTATAGTTGGGATTTTTACATTTAGTAATATAATTGACACACTTCCTATAATTGCAGCAATATTTTTTATAATTACTTTTAGGCAAACTAAAGAGAAATATGTTAGGTTTTTAATTTTAGAAAATTTAATATCATGGATTGTATATGATTTTTTTGTAAGTGCATATTTAGCAGTAGTTTCAGATTTGTTTATAGCGTTTTCAACAATAGTTGCAATAATTAGATATGATATAAGAAAAGGAGAAAAGGGAAAAAATGGATGTAATAAATATACCTGTTGAAAAGAATAAAGAATATATAGTAGATATTATAGATAATGGATATGAAGGAGAGGGAATTGCAAAAGTTGATGATTATACTATTTTTGTAAAAAATGCACTTAAAGAAGAAAAGGTAAAAATACTAATAGTAAAAGTAAATTCTTCATATGCTTTTGGGAAAATAGTAGAAATATTAAAAAAATCTCCTATGAGAGTTGAAAGTGATTGTGGAACATATAGAAGATGTGGAGGATGCAATTTAAGACATATAAGATATGAAGATACATTAAAAATAAAACAAAATATTGTGCAAAATCTTATAAATAAAGAATTAGAAACCAAATTAGAAGTTAAAGAAACAATAGGGATGAAAGAACCATACTATTATAGAAATAAAGTTCAATTTCCAGTTGGATATAATAAAGATAATAAAATAGTAAAAGGTGTATATGCAAACAGAACTCATGAAATTATAGAGACTCAAGGTTGTCTAATTCAAAATAAGCAATCAGAAATGATTGCAAATTTTATAATTGAATTTATGATAAAACATAATATTCCAGCGTATAATGAAAAAAATAGGAAAGGTATTATTAGACATATTGTAGTAAAAGTAGGTATAAAAACAAATCAAGTAATGTGTATAATTGTTGTAAATCAAATGAAAATACCAAAAGAGCATGAATTAGTAAAAGGATTATTAGAAAATTTTCCGAATATAGAAACTATTGTAAAAAATGTAAATACTAAAAATACGAATGTAATATTAGGAAATACTAATATTAATTTATATGGAATGGGATATATATATGATAAATTAGGAGAATATACATTTGAAATATCTGCACTATCATTTTATCAGGTTAATCCTATCCAAACAGAAAAATTATATAATAAAGCAATTGAATTGGCAAAACTAGATAAAAATGACATAGTTTTTGATCTGTATTGTGGAATTGGAACAATAGGAATATTTATATCAAAGTTTGTAAGAAAAGTAATTGGAGTAGAAATTGTAGAACAAGCAATAAAAAATGCAAATAGGAATGCAAGAATTAATAATATACAGAATATACAGTTTTTATGTGGAGATGTAGAGAAAATATTAGATGCTTTAGTAAATATAGATAAAGTTAAGCCAGATGTAATATTTGTAGATCCACCAAGGAAAGGATTGGATGAAAGGAGCATACAAAATATCATTAAGGTATTTCCTAAAAAAATAATTTATATTAGCTGTAATCCAGCTAGTTTAGTAAGAGATTTAAAAAAATTTGAGAAATATTATGAGATAAGAGAAATTCAGCCAATAGACATGTTTCCGTTTACAAGCCACGTGGAAGTAGTCTCAGTGCTAGGTCTAAAAGAAGAAAAAAAGCCTAAAAATCAATAATTATAAAAATGATTGAAATAAAAATTTTAGCAA
>CATKFT010000250.1 GCA_949747745.1 uncultured Clostridia bacterium | reverse complement strand
TTAGTTACATTTCAGACTGTATCTTTTGCAATCCTCTTCCATGAAGTAATATATTTTATTTAATTATCACATAATCTTTTCTAGCCTTTGTTAAAACATTTGCACCAGATTTTCCTATTAATACTGTGTCTTCTATTCTAACACCAAATTTCCCACTTATATAAATTCCTGGTTCGTCTGTTATAACCATATTTTCTTTTAATATGAAATCTCCTCTTTTTGAACTTATTATTGGTCCTTCATGTAGGTCAAGTCCTACTCCATGTCCTAAGGCATGTACTAAGCTAAAGTTATGAAGTTTAAAGTCGTTTTCTACCATTCTTGTAAGTACTTTATTATTTGAACCATCATAGTATTCTTTTAATGTTAGTTCTTGATTTTTTAATACTAAATCATATATTGGTTTTATATAGTCTTGTACATAATCTACAAATATTGTTCTTGTCATATCTGAACAATATCCTTTATATTTACATCCAAAATCTATTGTTATTATATCTCCTGAATCGATAACTCTATTTGTAGGCGTTGCATGTGGTATGGAAGAATTTGGTCCGTGATGCAACTATTGTATCAAATGCAAGTCCATCTGCATCATTTTCTAAAAAGAAATTTTCAATTTCTTTTGCAATTTGTTTTTCTGTCATTCCTTTTTTTATATATGTTTGTAAATGTGTGAAACATTTATCTGTTATTTCACATGCTTTTTTTATACAATCTATTTCATATTCGTCTTTTATCATTCTTTGTTTTTCAATTATTCCTTCTGTTTCTACAAAATTGTTTATTTTGTAACGTTGTTTATAGTCTTTATATTTTGCATATGTTAAATAGTGTTCTTCAAATCCTACATTTTCACAAAACATGAAAAAGTTTTCATAGTCTTCTTTTGATATTTCCATTATGTCTGTTACTATTATTTCATCATCTATTGTTAACATGCTATTTACTTTATCTATATATCTTGCATCTGTTATATATATGTTTTCTTTTCTTGTTAATAATAAGGTTCCTTCTGCCTCTATTCCTATTAGGTATCTAATGTTTATTGGATTTGATATAATTATGCCTTGCATATCCATACGTGCTATTTTATCTCTTAACCATTTTATTTTTGGATTCATATTTTTCTTCCTTTCATTAATTATATTCTTCCATGCATCCCTAATGTAAATATTTGTAATAGTGTTGCTACTATAAAATCAAATGGTACAAATATTACTATTATTGATGCTATTACTATAAATGGTCCAAATGGTATGTATTCACTTGTTTTCTTTATTTTTGTTGCAAGTAAGATAATACTAATTATTGCTCCAAGTAAGAAGGCTATTAGTGATATTACTATAATTCCACTAAGTCCAAAGTATAATCCTAATGCTCCCATTAGTTTAACATCACCAAATCCCATTGCTTCTTTTCCTGCAATTAGTCCTCCTACTAGAGTTATTAATAAAAATATTCCTGCTCCTGTAAGCATGCCTAGTAACATGTCTATTGCTATGTTTATATTTACTATTCCATAAAGAAATGTTAGTAATAAGCCTATTTCAAACATTGTTAGGTTTAGCCTGTTTGGTATTATTTGTAACCTATAGTCTATTACTAATGCTGATATTGTCATTGGTATTAGTAATGCAAATTTTATTAGGTTTAAGTTTTCGTAAAATGTTTCATGTATTCCACAAAAATATACTAGTGCTATATATAATAGCGATATTGTTACTATTAATATATAGTTAAGTTTTGGTCTTTTTTCTTTGTTTAGTATATCTTTTGAGAATATCTTTTTTTCTTCTGGCATACGTATATTACACCAGTTTATAAATATTCCTACTGTTATTCCTATTATGCCTGCTAGGCAGTAATATAATATATTTACATCGTTTATGTACATTTCTTCTCTCCTTACTTTTGCTTTTTGCTTTTACTTTTGCAATTCGCTTCCGTGAAGTAATATATTTTATTTTTTTCATTTCGGCTTCCCAACGCTAACGGGTATTCCCCCGCCTCCCGGCTGTCCAGCCTCCATTACAAAAATAAAATATATTACTTCACTCACGCTAGTTTTGGTATTGTTAGACTGTTTTATTTGTTTTTGTTAGTTTTGTTTTTTACTAGTTTTTGTTTTTGTAATTTTTCTTTATTATGTTTTCAATTGGACGTTTTATTATTGTTATTAATATATCTTTTTCTTCTATTGGCTCTACTAGTATTGAGAACATTTTGCATCTATTTGCTCCAAGTATATCTGTAAATATTTGGTCCCCTACTACTGCTACTTCATTTGGTTCTAATTCCATTGTTTTCCTTGCTTTTGTTAATCCTGTTTTTAGTGGCTTTTTTGCAAAATATATGTATGGTATTCCTAGATTTTCAGATACTTGTCTTATTTTTTCTTTTTTGTTACTGTTTGATGCTATGCAGAATTTTATGTTTTGTTCTTTCAGATTTTTACACCACTCTTTTATTCCTTCTGGCATATTTCTATAATAGTCTATTAATGTATTGTCTACATCTAAAATTAAACCTTTTATATTATTTTTTTGTAGTATTTCATATGTAATTTCTTTTACATTGTTTATATATAATTTGGGATATAAATTCATAAATTGTCTCCTATTCTTTTTTCAATATTATCTTATCAATATCTACAATTTTTGTCAATTTTTATTTGCAAATATTTTTAGTTGTAATTTTATATATTTATTTTATGCTAAATAAAAGGATAATATAAATTGGCAAAGTAAATTTAACACAAAATAAAAAGTTTGACATAATTTTAAACTTTACATATATAGTGTAATGGAATTATTTCTTTGTTTTATAAATATACTCCCATGTATATTGGCAATTTCTTTAATACGTCTTGTACATCAAATATATCTTTTATACTTTTATCTTTTGCTATCATATTAGCTAATTCTTCTATTGCTTAATCTTGTGTTAACTCTTTTCCTTTTTCCATACAAAAAATACCTCCTTGATATGTATTTCTATTATATCATAAAGGTATTTCTTAGTTTACACAAAATTCATGACACTCCCTTTTCAGGACGCACTCAGATTGAAAATCCAGGCGAAACCCCATGCGCATTGTCAGCAAAATTATTACTACAACTACCGCGTGGTGGTGACAATGCAGAAGCGATCGCTACCATTGCAAAGAGGCGAGCGGAGCCACCAAATAGTGCCAGTATTTGAAGTCCCTGCTACATTTGATGGTTTTTTTAGGGCATTATTACCTTGATTATATGTTGCATTTATCTTTTTATAATATTTATATTGTTTTCCTTCTGTTGTTATTGCCTGTCCTCTTGTTACTCCTCCACCATATCCATTATTCCATATTTCTCCACATGATAATAACCATAATTTGTCATTTGATGTTGTTTTACTTCCTGCATTATTATATGTTTGTATATATTCTTTTTTCACTTCTTTTATTTTCTCTTTTATACTTATACTATTTATTGTTGTATTATTTAATGTTCCTCTTAATTGGCATACTCCCCACCCTCCTACATTTGTATCTGTACTATTCATTGCTGTAGTTCCTATTATTAAGTCTACATATTCAAACGATATTCCTGCATATGTTCTTCCTCCTC
>CATKFT010000249.1 GCA_949747745.1 uncultured Clostridia bacterium | reverse complement strand
CATTAAATAACATTATCCCAAGTAATATGATTACTAATATAACACAAATTACAATAATATTTTTTTTCATACATATACCTCCTCGATAAATTACTATTTGGCTTTTACTATCATATCACAAATCAATTAATAATTCTATTATTTTTTCAAGCAATTCTTTTATTACAATTAATCTTTTTTAATCTTTTTTGAACTTTCTTTTTCAATTTTAATTTTTTTTGTATTATATTAAGTCTTATTAATCTTTTCATTACTTTTGAAGATATACCTCTTATAATGACTACTAAGGTGATAGCAATGAGAAAAGTAAAACAATATAAGAATGTTCAGGGATCTAAAAAACAAAAAAAGAAGCTTGAAATAATTAATAAATTTCAAGACGATATTTCTATAAATTTTTTTAATTCAAAATTTAAAAACAAGAACTAATATAATATCATAAAGTTCTTGTTTTGTTTTTTAATTAACAATATAATATTTTACCATAGATATAACACTTTTATTGCTTGGCTTTTCAGTTTCTCCTAATCTTAATATTTTTCTAGTTCTTGTTTTATCTGTATATTTCCACATTTTCTTAATTGCAGTATTAATATCTGATTTAATTGTATACATATTTTCACCATTTTGTCTTGCTATCTCTGCATAAATGTTCTTTATATTATCTTCATTTTCTACAATAGAATACAGTATACAATCATTAATAAGTTTTGTTCCTTTTAAAGAATATGTAAAACCTAATTTAAAAAGTATATCTATTATTTTATCTTCAGTATTTTTATTTGATATTTCTTCTACTAATGATTCTAAAATTCTTGATATTTCTTCAGCTGGTGTTAATTTTGAAAAGAACCTATCAACACATTTGTATTCTCTAGCCAAACTTATATATTCCATTTCTCCTGAATATATAAATACTTTTGTTTTTATCTTTCTGTCTGCTTGAATCTCATCTAATATTTCAAGTCCATTTTTACCTGGCATCTTCAGATCAAGTATTAATACATCTGGCTTCAATTCTTTAACTTGTTGATACACTTTAGTTCCTTCATTCAAAATTCCAACACATCTAACTGTTTTGGTATTAATTATATTTGCCAGATGAACACTTATCTGCATATTGTCTTCTGCAATCAGAACATTTAGCAAAGTTTTATACCTCCATTCTATCTATTTTACATAATTTTATCATTTTTTCCTTTTATTGTAAATATTTGTGGAACAATTATGTCTACTTAGGTGTGTTTTCTCTATACCTTTCTCCCCCTGGATGGGTATAAATATCAGTTGCATTAGATGAATGTCCTAAAAATTTTTTAAGCATTACATCTGAATATCCCTCTTCATATTTTTTTGTTCCTGAATCATGCCTCATAATATGTGGTTTTATTTTATTTTCATTTACTTTCATACAGTATTTAGCAAGTATATTGTTTATACTAGTTCTTGCCATTGGTTGATTAGTATTTGCTGTTTTATTACTTACAAAAAGATACTTATTTTCTTTGCCAGCTAATAACTTTTCTCTTTCTGGTAAATAATCTTTAATAGCATCATATATAATCTGTTCCATAAATATACTTCTTATCTTGTTTCCTTTCCCTAAAATATGAATTGAGTACATATCGAAATCTATATCTCTTTCTATTTGTAGTCCAACTAATTCTGATACTCGTAATCCTCCTTCATCAAATAATATAAACATAGCATAATCTCTTTTATTTTCTCTTCCTGCTTTTAATCTAACTTTCTTTATAGTTTCTTTTGGAAGCATTTGAGAAGTTATAAACGGTCTATCTATTTTAAAGAAGTCTTTTTTCTTTATTACTTTGACTGCATCTCTTCTAATTTTAGTTTCTATTAAAAAGTCTTCATAGATAGATATTGATGATGTTTTCCTATTTATTGTACTGAACTTATATTTTAAATCATTAAGCATATGTTTTTTATATTCAATATAATCAGCACTTGAAAAATCAACTATCCTTTCACCAAAATTTTCTTCAAAGTAGGTTAAGAATTGTTTTATATCTTCCATGTATGCACTAATCGTATTTCTTCCTCCAGAAGTATCATAATTCTCTTCTAAATATTTTTTAAAACTTTCTAATATATCCATTTTTAATACCTCTTATTTATGTAGTATTTTTTTATATTCATTTTTGTTATTTATGTAGTATTTTTTGTTTCGTTTTTATACTTTTCTTTTGAAAAATACTACATAAGTGTAATTATGTAGTATTTTTTCTAATGATAAAAATTACTCTATATTTTTATATAGAGTAACAGACTTGAAGATTTAATTTAATACTAGTATCATTCTTCATGAAAAAAAACTTCAAGTATATTTTTATCTAATGCTTTTGCAATTTTGACCATAAGCTCTGTCGATGGATTCCTTCTTGTTCCGTTTTCTAAATGGCATATATACCCAATCGAGGAATCAACTTTTTCTGCTAATTGTGCTAACGTTAATCCTTTTTGCTTACGATATTTTTTTATTTGATTTTGATACATGATTATCCTCCTATAGTATCTTTAAGCAAAATTATTTACTTTACTCTATATATTTGTTTTCTTTAACAGAATATATTTTTACTCCATTATTTAATATTGTATCTCTTAAATTGATTAATTGGTCCATATCTATATATCGTTTAAGTTTATCTTTACGACTTATTTTGTGTAGATGGCTACAGTGATGCAATAGCAAAACATCATATTCTTTATTACATATTCTTTCCATCATATAATCTCTTTGTGTTCTTTTTCCTATATCAATATAAAAATCAATTTCCTTTTCATCTACGTTAAATTCTCTTTTTGCAAACATTATAATGCTTTGTTTATCTTCTTTCTTCTTTGTTGAATTATTAAAACTGCAATAAATATAGGCTACAATTCTATTATTTTTCACTTGAATCACTCCTATAGTTATCTCCATAAATAATTCTTCTTAATAGGTTAAACTTATATTGTTCTACTTTGTCTATGTACTTCTTATAATCTTCACAAAATTTACTTACATCAATATTTATATTAGGCTTTTTACTTAAATGAATGTCGTATTTATCGATTTCTACTTTCTTTTTTGAAAATCCTATTACTAAAATAGACATTAAGTAATGTTCAATTATTACATCTAAATCGCCTACTTTATAGTTTCCATCCTTATATTCGTTAAATGCTCTAGCAAATATTTCTGTATATTCATCTGCTCCTAAAATTAATTGTAAAATTGCTTGATAATTTTCATCCATACAAATACCTCTTTTCTTTATAAAATTTATTATTATTGTAAATGCTTTAAACAAATAAATCTATTTGAGAAAAAATTTAAGTTTTTTGTATGAATTCTATGATTAGATTTATATACTCTTCATAGATATTTTTAAATTCTTCAAAGCTATTAGCAACAACAAATTTATAAGATTTCTTCTTGTCCCAATGCAGTATTTTCATTATTTCAATATCCGAACATTGCCTAGCTTTTAAAATAGATATAATCATTAATGCTTGATGATTTATTTTTACTATCTTTGTTACTTTATCTGTTCTTATATTTCCAAACTTTACTTGTACCTTTTTAAATGAGTAATCAACTAATTGCTCATATCTATCTTTTCCTAATATTTTTGTAAGTATTATAGTATAATCTTTCATTTTCTCACCCCATATACAATATAATCTTTTATTGAATAAAAATAAATGTGAGAAAAAATTTCAAATATTTTTTCATTGTTGATTATAACATACTTTAATATGTTTGTATCATATTTTTGTTTATTAGATAAAATGATATAGTTATTAAAAATAAGGAAATGGTGAGATTTATGCTAATAAATGAAGATTATTTAAAAGAAGTATTAAGCGTAAATATAAAATCTGCAAGGATAAAATCAAATTTTACACAAGATGAATTATCTGAAAAGGCAGATATATCAAACTCGTTCTTAAAAGACATTGAAAGTCGGTCGTTCAAGTACGAGCTTAGTAAACTTTATCAACTTGTGTAAATCATTAGATAAAACACCTAATGAAATTTTAAGAGATTTCTTTTCAACGCAAGTAAATGATACTAATTTGGTGCAACAAATTAGTTTATTGGACAATTATGAACGAAATGCTCTTTATACGCTAATACAATATTTTAATAATAGCCACCGAGATAAATAAAGTCATATGACTTTTTTATCTCTTTTTTATATTATATTTAATCTTTCTAACTTTCTATATATTTTAGGGCAAAATCTTTGTAATAATACTTGTGCTATGAGTGTTCCTATTGCTATCAAAATCATTATTACAATAATTTTAAATTGCAACATATGAGCCTCTTCATAACTGATGTTATATACACGCATTAGCTCAAAAATCGATAATGACATAGTTTATCATTCCTCCTCATAACATTGCAGATTTTATATCTACATCATTTTAGCATACATTATAAATTTCCACAATATTTTTACAAACATCTATGATTTTTTTATTTCGTGTATTGTTATACTAATTTTTGGTATTTTATATAATATCAGTTGCGAGGTGAATAAATATGAGATTAGCAAAAAATCAAGAAATAAAAGTTGGAGATAAATTACAAAAAGCTAGACTTTCTAATGGCTATACTCAAGAACAAGTTGCTGAAATTGTAGGTTGTTCTTCCCGATATGTAGGTCAATTAGAAACTGATGCTACTATTGGAAGTATTAGTATTATTATAAATTTATGTAAATTGTATCATATCTCTTTAAATGATTTATACGGTGAATTTGTAGAT
>CATKFT010000248.1 GCA_949747745.1 uncultured Clostridia bacterium | reverse complement strand
AATTGTAAACTCGATTAAAAAACTCCTTGATATTTTCACTTGTACCATATTGAATAGTTGTATAATAATTCCAATATTCTTCTCTATTTGTTACTTCAAGAGGCTGTCCACTTAAACTTCCTGGATCTCGTTCTTTAAGTCTATCATCTATTACTATATTTTTATTCTCAATATTAATAATATTAGCAGTATGTTTTGCTCTTGATAATGGAGAACATATAATAAAATCATATTTAATGTTCTTAATGTTTTCTCTTAATTCTTCGGCTTGTTTTATTCCTGTTTCATTTAAATCTTCATCTTCTCTGTTATATAATCCATATAAATTATGATTTACTTCTCCATGTCTTACTAAATATAGTTTCATTTATTTCCTCCTACTACTTTTTTTCATATATAAATGCTCTTTCATTTGCTATATTTCCTAATTTGCCATATTCCTTATTTTTCACAATAGTTTCATAAACTTTTTCACATCCACAACTTTCATAAAATTTAAAATCGCATGATTCATCTGTTAATATCTGTAAATTTTTCATATCATCTTTTTTGGCTAGTTCAAATACTTCAAGCAATAATTGCTTTCCAATGTTTTTTCCTCTATAATTTTTATCAACTAGTAATATAGAAACTTCACCTTCAAAATAATTTTCTAATTCTTTTGGTAGATAATCATAATTACTTTCATATTCTTTCAAGGCTTTTAAATCTTTAATATTTTTATTTTTGTATAATTGATTTTTAATAGCTGTGTAAAATTTCTTCTTCAATAAATGTTTTTTAGAATTAGTTTTTGAATATCCACTAAATCCAATTAATTTTTTTCTATCTTTATAAATAACAATTTTCTCACTTTCTTCTAAAATTGTAAATAGATATATCCAAGCACAAATATTACCTGTCGCATCACATTCCTTTTTACCTAAATTCCATTCATTTGCTAGAAGTTTTACTGCTTGTTTCATTTCTGAATAATGCATTATATTTCTCCTAATTTTTTAAATAAATCTTTATATATTTTATCAACATTCAAATAATTAACTACTGTTATTTTATGATTATTTGTTGTTAGTTCATAAGATGTATCATCATTGATATTTGGGCAACTTATTTCTTCTGTCTCAAACCATTCTTTATTAATCATATAGGCTATAACACTAATATCCCAAATAACTCTTCTTTCTTGAATACCATGTACACCATCATTATAAAATCTTTGACATAGGTAGTCGCATAATTTGCTTTTACCTTTTAAAAAGTGTTCTAGTTCATATATTGATGTTCTTAAATTTGATGCTACATTTTTACAAGGAATAATAGTCAATTTTACTTTTGATTCAAATACAGTTCTTACAGCTTGTACATCTTGTTTAAAATTAAATTCCTTATTATCTTTACTTAAAAAACTATTTCCTCCAAGCCAAATAACTTCAATTTTATCAACTATTTTAGGATCTTTCTTTATTGCTAAGGCTACATTTGTTATTGCTCCTATTGCTAAAATATAGGTTTTAGCATTCTTATTTGCAATTTCAATAATTTTATTTACTGCATCATTTTCTTCATTATAGCCATTTATCGAATAGTCTGTTGACCCTTT
>CATKFT010000247.1 GCA_949747745.1 uncultured Clostridia bacterium | reverse complement strand
TTCTCCAAATGGTTCTAATTTTTTTAGTGCTTTTATAAACTCTATGTTTATATCTTCTTGTTTTACTGTTCCATCTATATATATAATATCTTGAATTTCTTCTAATTTACTTTCCTTTGTAATTTTTTCAAATTCTTGTTTAAAATTTTCAAAGTTTTCTTCTTTTAAACTTAATCCCACTGCCATTTCATGTCCGTCCATATTTTTCTAAGTATTGGCTACACTTGCATAATGCATCATGTAAGTCAAATCCTGGTATGCTTCTTCCGTGATCCTTTTGCAATCCCTTCTTCAAATGATACTAATATGCTTGGTTTAAAATAGCTTTCTGTTATTTTAGAAGATACTATTCCAATTACACCATGATGCCATCCTTTTTTTCCTACTATAATTGCACTTTTTTCGTCTTCTTTATTTTCCTTTATTAATTCTAGCGCTTCATTTACAATACTTTTTTCTGTTTCTTGCCTTGTTTTATTATATTCATTTAATTTTTTTGTTAATTCTTTTACTTCTTCAATATCATTTGATAAAAATATATCTAATGCCTCTGTTTCATGCCCCATTCTACCACATGCATTAATTCTTGGTGCAATTCCAAAAGATATAGTATTTGAATCTATTTTGCTATATCCTGTTGCCTCTAATAAATACTTAAGTCCTAAATTTTTTGTTACATTAACAAGCTTTAATCCAAGCTTCGTAATTACCCTATTTTCATCTATCAATGGTACAATATCAGATATAGTTCCAACACAAACTAAATCTAGATACTTTAAATACTCCTTTTCTTCTAATTCCAGTTTTTTTCCAATACCCTGAATTAATTTAAATACTACTCCAACTCCTGCAAGCTGATTAAATGGATATTTATTATCTTTTCTCTTTGCATCTATAACTGAAAGTGCTTTTGGAAGTTCCTCTAATGGTTCATGATGGTCTGTAATAATTGTTGTTATTCCAAGAGAATTTGCAAATTCTATTTCCTCATTTGCAGATATTCCACAATCGACTGTTATCATTAAACGATAACCTTTATCAAAAATCTCTTGTATAGCCTCTTTATTTAACCCATATCCTTCTTCTAATCTATTTGGAATATGACTTTGTACCTCTATTCCTCTTTCTATTAAAAACTTTTGTAAAACAGATATGCTTGTAATTCCATCTACATCATAATCTCCGTAAATCATAATTTTTTCTTTATTGTTCATTGCATCTATTATACGATTTACTGCAATTTCCATATCTGGCATTAAAAATGGGTCATAAAAATCTTCTCGTGTTGGCTCTAAAAATTTTCTAACTTTATCTTCTTCTATAATACCTCTATTTACTAAAATTGTTGCAAGTAACCTACTAAGTCCAAATTTTTCTTGAAGTTTTCTTATTTCTTCTTCATTATTACCATAATATTCCCATTTTTTATTCATCCTTATTCTCCTATTAATACAATTTGTATATAATTGTACACTATTTTTTAAGATTTTAAAAGAATTTTTTGATAATTTTTGAAATACTGTTCCTATATTTTTCAATTTATCATATAATGTACATATATAAATTGAAAATATAATTATTTTCTTTCATACTCTAATTTTTGAGGTGACTCTACATGGAAAATAGAAAATATAAACTTGCAATTGTTGGTGCTACTCGGACTTGTTGGTAGAACAGCTTTAGATGTTCTTGAAGAAAAGAAACTTCCTATTTCTGAATATGCTTTTTTTGCATCTTCTAAATCTGCTGGATTCCCTATTAATTTTATGGGCAAAGATTACTCAGTTCGTGAATTAAACGAGTCTTCTTTTGATGAAGGATTTGATTTTGCTATCTTTTCAGCAGGCGGTGATGTTTCTAAAAAATTTTCTCCTATTGCTGCAAGCCATGGATGTATAGTTGTTGATAATAGTAGTGCTTTTAGAATGGATGCTAATGTTCCTTTAGTTGTTCCTGAGGTAAATCCTGAAGAAATTAAAAATAATCATGGAATTATCGCTAATCCTAATTGTTCAACAATTCAAGCTGTCGTAGCATTAAAACCTTTAGATGATAAATATAAAATAAAGAGAATTGTTTATTCTACTTATCAAGCTGTTTCTGGTGCAGGCAGAAAAGGTATTTGCGATTTAGAAAATGGTATAAAGGGAATAAAAAATGAAAAATTTCCTTATCCAATTTTTAACAATTGCCTTCCACATATTGATGTATTTTTAGACAATGGATATTCTAAAGAAGAAGAAAAAATGATTAATGAAACAAGAAAAATTCTAAAAAAACCAGACTTAAAAATAACAGCAACAACTGTAAGAGTTCCTGTTATAAACTGTCATAGTGAAAGCATTAATGTTGAATTTGAAAATGAATTTGATTTACAAGAATTAATAAATACATTAAAAAATGCTCCTGGAATTATTCTTCAAGATGATGTTTCAAATAATATTTATCCTATTGCAACAAATGCAAATGGTTATGATGATGTTTTTGTTCGGAAGAATTCGTAGGGATTATAGTGTACAAAGTGGTATTAATTTATGGGTAGTTGCAGATAATATAAGAAAAGGTGCAGCATCTAATGCTATACAAATTGTAGAAAAAATGATTGAAGGAATCTAGCTTTTACAAGCTAGACTCCTTCTTTCTTAGTATTTGGAATTCCACTCATCATACAGGTCTTCTTTTTCTATGTTATTTATAACGGCAATCATAATGCCTAAAATAACTACAAAAGTTCCTGTGGCGAGTACTCCAACTACTTTAAGTGCCTTTTTCATTTTGTCTTCTCCTTTTGTTAAAACACTTTATACAATGGTTACATTTTAATTTTACCCTACTTTTCATGTTTTCGTCAATATTTCTGATTACTTTTCCAGGGTAATTTCATCGATTATTACAAAATTATAATATTTGATGAAATTTACATATTATTTTTTCTGCACTTTTCACATATACAATCGTAACACACATCTTCATTTTTTTCTTCTAATTCTTCTATATCTTTTCCTATTTTTTTGTAATAATCAATTATTGCTCTTCTTACTGCTTCTTCTGCAAGAACTGAACAGTGTATTTTTATTGGAGGAAGCCCATCTAATGCTTCTACTACTTCTTTATTTGAAAGTTCTAATACTTCTTCTAATGTTTTTCCTTTTATTAATTCTGTTGCCATACTACTTGTTGCAATAGCAGCACAACATCCAAAAGTTTTAAATTTTACATCTATTACTATATTATTTTCTATTTTTAAATAGATTTTCATTATGTCTCCACAAATTGGATTTCCCGCTTCTCCTACTCCATCTGCATCTTCTATTTCTCCAACATTTCTCGGATTTGTAAAATGTTCTATTACTTTTTCTGAATACACTTTTTCCATCCCTCTTTTCGTTTTATAACCTCTGTTTTAAGAAGAATAAATATATTTTCTTATTGCAAATTCAAAAAGTATACTAGTCTTTTTTATCTTTTTTTATAAAATCTTCATATAATGGAGACATATTTCTTAATTTTTCTACTACCTCTATTAATGTATCTACTAAAAAATCTATGTCTTCTTTTGTATTTTCATCTCCTATTGTTATCCTTAATGATCCATGTGCTACTTCATGTTGTAATCCTATTGCAAGTAACACATGTGATGGCTCAAGTGAACCTGATGTACAAGCAGAACCACTTGATGCACATATTCCTTTCATATCTAGATTTAAAAGTAAAGCTTCTCCTTCTATAAATTTAAAGGAAATATTAGCATTTCCTGGAAGCCTTTTTGTTCTATGTCCATTTAATTTTATATATGGTATTTTCTCTTCTACTTTTGATATATAATAATCTCTTAAATCAGTTAGCTTTTTATTATATTCATCAAAATTTTCATAAGCAAGTTCAATTGCTTTTCCCATACCAACAATTCCAGCAACATTTTCTGTTCCTGCACGTTTATTTCTTTCTTGATGTCCCCCATCTTGTATTTTCTCAAACTCTACACCTGTTTTTACATATAATGCTCCCATCCCTTTTGGACCATAAAATTTGTGTGCAGACATTGAAAGTAAATCTATATTTAATTCTTTCACATTTATTCTAACATTTCCTACAGCTTGAACTGCATCTGTATGAAAATATATATTATGCTTTTTTGCAATCTCCCCTATTTCTTTTATAGGTTCTATTGTTCCTATTTCATTATTTGCAAACATAACCGAAATAAGTATTGTTTTATCTGTAATAGCTTGTTCTAATTCTTCTAGGTTAATTAGACCATCACTATCTACATTTAAATAGGTAACTATAAAACCCTGTTTTTCTAAATTTTGGCATGTGTGTAATACAGCTGGGTGTTCTATCTTAGTAGTTATAATATGATTTCCTTTTTTTCTATTTGCATATGCTACACCCTTTATAGCTAAATTATCACTTTCACTTCCACATGATGTAAAATATATTTCCTTTTGATTAGCACTAATTGCATTTGCAACTTTACATCTTGCATCTTCAACTATTCTTTTAGATTTCCTGCCAATACTATAAACAGATGATGCATTTCCAAAATTCATTGTAAAATAAGGAATCATCTCCTTTAGAACTTCTTCTTTTGTAGCAGTAGTTGCTGCATGGTCAAAATATCTTATCTTTTCCATTTGTAGTTTGTTCCTCCTCTTTATTTTCTAAGTATCTTTTTTATATTATATGGAAAATTTAAGAAAAAATACTACATCGATATTAAAATTAAGTTTCTTGATATGTCTTTTAAATGAAATGAACCCCAATTATTAAACTTTTTT
>CATKFT010000246.1 GCA_949747745.1 uncultured Clostridia bacterium | reverse complement strand
TACTCTATGTGGTTCTACATACGCCAAGTTTGTATGTTCTATAATTCTTAAACAACCTTCAAATATCATTTTGTGTTCAAGTTTTATAGCATTCAAACTACAAGCCCATTCAATTTTAGAGAGCAATTCTCTTTTAATCTTGTTTTTCTTTATCTTCACTCTTCCATTTCTTTTGTATGACTTTCCTATTATATGAAAAAACAACTTACAAACTTTATAAGTTCGTAAGTTGCTATAAAATGGAGCTACTAGGCGGAATCGAACCGCCGACCTACAGGTTACGAATCTGCCACTCTACCAACTGAGCTATAGTAGCATTACAAAAAAATTTTAACATAGTTTAATTATTTTTTCTATACTTACATTAAAATTTTTTATTTTATATTATCTATTATTCTAAAACTTTTCCCACTTCCAAATTATTTCCTCTTAAAAAATCTCTTACATCCATTTTTCTAGAATTTTCTCCTTGTATTTCAAATACTTCTATTACTCCATCAATTGTTTTTATAAATAATCCTAACTTGTCATTTGCAATTAAAATTTCTCCAGGTAATTTATTTTTTATATCAATTTCACATTTATCTGCAAAACCAATTTTCCATAACTTTATTTTTTTTCCGTTATATATTGTATATGCTCCCATAATTGGATTTAATCCTCTTACAAGATTTTTTATTTCTTCCGATTTTTTTTCTTTCCAATTTATTTTTGCAATTTCTTTTGATAACATTGGTGCTATTGTATAATTGTTACCTTGTGGTAAGGTTTGTATTTCTTTTTTTTCTAACTTATCTAATGTTTCTACTAATAATTCTCCTCCTATTTTTGATAACCTATTCCACAGTTCTCCTGTTGTTTCATCTTCTCCAATTTCAACACTTTTTGTTAAAAGTATGTCTCCTGTATCCATTCCTATATCCATTTGCATAGTAGTTACTCCTGTTAATTTTTCTCCATTTAAAATAGCCCATTGTATAGGTGCTGCTCCTCTGTATTTCGGAAGTAGTGATGCATGTACATTTATACACCCATATTGAGGTATTTCTAAAATTTCTTTTGGTAAAATTTTTCCATATGCAACTACACAAATAATATCTGGTTTTAGTTCTTTTAATTCTTCTATAAATTGATGATTATTTTTTACAGTTATAGGTTGGTATAACTGTAAATTATGTTCTTTTGCAAATTCTTTTACAGGACTTTCAACCATTTTCATTCCCCTACCTTTTGGTTTATCTGGGTTTGTTACAACTGCTATAATGTTATGTCCTGCATTATAAATTGATTGTAATGAATCTTTTGCAAAATCTGGTGTTCCCATAAATAAAACATTAAACATAGTTTATTACCTCCTAAAAAATTTTAAAAGTTTTGCAATTTTTACTTTTTATCTTTTAAGTTTTACTATGGCTTATTTTTCTTCTTGTTTGACATATTCTAGTGTTCCAGGTAATATTTTATCTATAAATACTTCTCCATTTAAATGATCAATCTCATGTGATATTGCTTGTGCTAAAAGTCCTTTTCCTTTTATTTCTATTTCTTTACCATTTTCATCTAATGCTTTTATTACAATTTCTTCTGGTCTTACTACTTTTGCAAATTTGTTTGGAAAGCTTAAACATCCTTCTTCTACTGTTTGTGCTCCCTTTTGCTTTATAATCTCTGGATTTATTAATATAATTGGTTCTTCTTTTTCATAATCTGTATGAATAACAACTACTCTTTTTAATATTCCAACTTGTACAGCAGCAAGTCCTACTCCATTAAATTTATGCATAGTTTCTATCATATCTTGTGCAAGTATTCGTATCTTTTCATTAACCTCCTCTACTGGTTTTGATACTTTCTTTAATATTTCGTCTCCTTCTTCCCTTATTGTTCTAATTGCCATTTTATTTTCCCCCTAAAAATTTACATCATATTTGTCGGATTTACATCTACAACAATTCTCGCTTTTGTATTATACATATATACCTCTTGTAATACTTCATTAATAGTATCAATCATTTCATTATTAAACTTACCTTTAACAATAATTCTCCATCTAAACTTGTTTTTAATTTTATCTATTGGTGCTGGCCTTGGTTTATATATGCTTACATCCTTTAAATTTTTAAGCTTTTTTGAAAAAACAGTATATATCTTATTTGATAATCTTTCTACTATTTTTTCATCTGATGCACTAATCCCAAATAATATTATATCGCAAAATGGTGGATATTTCAATTGTTTTCTTAGACTAATCTCAGTCTTATAAAAAATATCATAATTTTGTGTTTTTGAACACTCTATGCTAAAGCTATCTGGATTATATGTTTGTATAACTACATTACCTTGTAAATTTTCTCTCCCCGCTCTTCCTGCTACTTGTGTTAATATCTGAAATGTTTTCTCATTTGCTCTATAATCTTCCATATTTAAACTACTGTCTGCTGCAATAACTCCTACTAATGTTACTTTTGGAAAATGATGTCCTTTTACTACCATTTGTGTTCCTATTAATATATCTATATTTTCATTTCTAAATTTGTTTAATATTTCTTCATGTGAATTTTTCTTTGAAACTGTATCTATATCCATCCTTATTGTTGTAGCACTTGGAAACATTTGATTAATTTGTTCTTCTAATTTTTGCGTTCCAGCTCCAAAATATTTAACTTTTTTACTACCACATTCTGGACAAATAGTTACATTTGGTTGCTCATATCCACAATAATGACATTTTAATTTGTTTTCTTTTCTATGATATGTTAATGTAATATTACAATTTCTACATTTAGCAGTATACCCACAATCTCTACACATTATAAATGTTGAAAAGCCACGTCTATTTAAAAACAAAATAGTTTGCTTTTTTTCTTGTAAATTTTTTGTAATGTGGTCATATAATTTTCTACTTATCATTGTTTTATTTCCAATGGCTAGTTCTTCTCTTAAATCTACTATTTCTACATCTGGAAGCTTTGAAGCATTTGCTCTTTTAGTTAATGTTATTAACTCTACTTCTTCATTTTTAGCTTTATAAAAAGTAGTAATATCAGGTGTAGCACTTCCTAATACTAATGGAATATTATTTTTGTATGCCAAATATTTTGATACTTCTTTTGCATTATACCTTGGTAACATTTCAGACTTATATGAATCATCATGTTCTTCATCTATAATTACTAGTCCTAAATTTTCTACTGGTGCAAATATAGCTGATCTTGCACCAATTATTATAGTTGCTTCATTTTTCTTTATTCTTTGCCACCCATCATACCTTTCGCCAACAGACAATTTACTATGAAGTACTGCTATTTTATCTTGACCAAATCTTGCAATAAATCTGTCTACCATTTGTGGTGTTAGAGATATTTCTGGAACTAACATAATTGCAGATTTATTATTTTCTATTACTTTTCTTATTAATTGTAAATATATTTCTGTTTTTCCGTGAACCTGTAACACCATAAATTAGAAATTCCTTAAATTCATTATTATTCATAGAATTAACTATTTTTTCATATGCTATTTTTTGTTCGTTTGTTAATTCTAAATCCATATCTCTTTTTATATTTTTATGAATAAATGGATTTCTTTCAACTTGTTTTTCTATAACTTCTATATAATCATTTTTTTCTAATGTATTAATAATAGCTCTTGAGACATCACAAAATGCTTCTAAATCTGTTGTTAGTACTCCATCATTTTCTTTTAGGAACTCTAGTATTCTTAATTGCTTATCAGATTTTATTTTCTTTGTTTCTATACAAAAGTCGATTTCTTCTATATCTTTTTTTAAGTATACAAAATTTAAATTTTTTTCTTTTACTCTATTGTCTAATACTTTTGTTGTAGTTCCTGGTGGTAACATCATTTTTATTGAATCAGATACATTGCAAAAATATCGTCTTGCAATCCATTTTGCAAGTTCAATTTGTTCTTCTTTTAAATAAAACCCCTCTTGAATACTAGAAATATCTTTTACTTCATAATCAGATTCTTTTTTTAAGCCTATAATAAATGCTTCTTCTAACCTTTCTCCCCTTCCAAAAGGTACAAGTACTCTTAACCCTATCCTAATAGTACCAGCAAGCTCTGCTGGTACATTATAATCAAATATTTTATTTAAGTTTTTAACTGTACTATTTATTATAACTTCTGCTATCATTTTATTTCTCCTACATTAGGATGTTAAACTATACTTGCTTATTAAAATTAATTATCTAATTTTAGAGTTTTGCATGTTTTATGCTTTTACTGTTAAATTAATAATTATTTTCTCTTTTTTCTTTTATTTAGATTATGAACTCTTACCATAAATACTATTGCTACTATAACAAGTATTACTGTACTTATTATAACAATAATATCATTAATTCTATCATTTTTTTCTATATCTTCATTTTGCACACTAGTTTGTACTAATTCATCTGATATAGTATTATTTTGTTCTAAATTTCCTATTTCATTTTCAATTGTATTTTGCTCTTCTTGATTGTTTAAATTTTCATCTATATTATTTTGTTCTTCTTTTTTTGTTGTATCTTTATTAGTATTTGAGTTTTTGTTTGAAGTACTAGTTTCTTTATTTGTAGTAGTACTTTCTTTTCCTTTTAATGTAAGTTCTACACTTGTATCACTAGCTTTAATAGGTTCTGTTGCATCTGATAATGTTATACTATTTATAGTAATTTTACCTTTATTTGTAGAAGTGTCTTTTACTTTAAATGTTATTTTTACAATGTTTTCATTTTCTTTTGCAAATCCATTTTTGGTAATAGCTATAGTTCCACTACTTGAATTAT
>CATKFT010000245.1 GCA_949747745.1 uncultured Clostridia bacterium | reverse complement strand
ATACATCAAAAGAAAAAAGTTTTGTACAATGTTTTTAAATAAATTGTAGATTAATAATTTTTATTTATGTTGCTTTAAATTTTATTCCTATCATGCAAAATTATTTAATAATATAAAAATATGTTATCTATTTAAGTTTCGGTATTTTGCAAAATCGACAATTAATATATCATTAGAATTGTATAAAACAAGTTAATAATTGGAAATGTTTGCTATTTAAGACAGCAAATCTAGTATTATTGGGACATTCAGAAAAAATACTGAAACTTAAAGCTTTATCTAATATTGCATAGTATAAAAGTATATGTTAAAATATATATGTAATTTATATGAAAGGAAAGTAGACATAAGGGAGAAAACCTTTTAATATCTACTTATTTAAAAGATTATGAAAAAATATTTTATAATAAGTTTAGTTAGTTGTATATTAATATTTATAGGAGGACATGTAAAAGCTGCTACATTCAAAATAACAGCTTCAACAGCACAAGTAAATCCTAATGGAAGTTTTAGTGTTTCAGTTGGTGGAGACTGTATTGGAAGGGTTAATTTAAGTATATCAAATGGAACACTTTCAGAAAATAGTGTTTGGGTAGAACAAAACTATAAAACAGTAAATGTTAAAGCAGGAAGCAGTGGAGAAGTTACAATAACTGCAACACCTACTGCTGGTTTTTCCGATTCTGATGCAAATGAATATAAACCAGGAGCAAGAAGCACAAAAGTTAAAATTATTAGTAATACAAATAATTCTACTTCTCAAGAAAAACCAAATACTCAAAAACCAACAAGTCAGCCAAACAATAATAATCCAGTAAAAAAAACTCAAACTGTAATTGAAGAAAAATCATCAAATAATTTATTATCATCATTAAGTACTAATATTGGAAATCTAGTACCAAATTTTGACGCTAATATTACTGAATATACTGTAGAATTACCTAAAGATACAAAGAAACTTTCTATTAATGCACAAAGCCAAGATACTAAATCAACAGTAAGTGGAATAGGAGAGTTTGATGTTATTCCAGGAGAAAATACAATTATAGTAAAAGTAACAGCAGAAAATGGAAATGAAAAAACATATACAATAAAAGCACATGTTGATGAAACGCCACAAGTTTATTTAAAATATAAAAATGAAGAAATAGGTGTAGTTAGAAATTTAAAAGATATAACTATTCCAGAAGGATTTAAAGAAAAACAACATGTGATAAATGAATATACAATAAACATTTTTGATAATGAACATTTTATTATAATTTATGGTATTAATAGTGAGAATATTAAAAACTTCTATATAGTAGACATTCAAAAAAATGAATGTGTTACTAAAATTATTCCAACAACAATAGGGAAACATTTCTTTTATTTAGTAGATTTGCAAGAAGAAAAAGAAGGATTTGAAATATCTACTATAATGATTGAAGATAAAGAAATTGTTGGATATAAATTCAAAAACGGATTTACGGATTACTTTTTATTATCTGTAATGAATAACGAAGGAAAAATGATAGACTATTTATATGAAATGAAAGAAGGAACTTTACAATTATATTTAGAAAGTGCTCCAATAAACTATAATCATTATAAAGAACTAGTAAAAGAAATAAATAACAAACAAATAATTATATATATTTTAATTACAGTAATAGTAATAACTACAATAGGGGGAGTAGTTCTGTTTTTAAAACTAAGGAAAGGGAAATTAGATGAAAAAAATCATTAGTTTTTTAGTAACTATATTTATTTGCTTTAATTTCATTTTTACAACTTATAGTTTTGCATATGGTGTTAAAAATGTAGAAGAGCAAGAAGTAGTAACAAATAAAGAAAATAGTAATAAACAGTGGGGTATTGCAGATTATAATGAATTATATGGAATTAGTCCATTAGAAAGAAATATATTAAGTAAGGAAACAAAAGCAAATAATAAACAACTAAAATACTTAGCTGTATTTATAAAGTTTAATGATAATACAAATATAAATCACTTAGATGACTTAACATGTGTTGAAAATGCTGAAAAAATTTTTAATAGTGATGATTTATTTGAGATGAATACGATAAACGGTATTATAAAGGTACCTTCATTTAAAAAATATTATGAAATGCAAAGTTATGGAAAGTTATCTATAACTACTGAAATATTTCCTAAAGTAAATGGAAATATAGTATCATATAAAGATCCACATCCTATAGGATACTATTTAAAATATAGTGCAACAAATACTATAGGATACAAAGATTCATCTGAATCTTTAAAAAGAGAAACAGAATTAATTAATAATACTGTTCGACATATTAGTAAACAAATTGAACAAACAGGAATAACAGCAAATGAAATTGATGTTGAAAATGATGGAATAGTAGATGCAATTTCGTTTTTTATTGAAGGGCAAAAAAATTTACCTAATAGCATTTTATGGGGAGATTTATTATGGTCACATAAACTATCAAATGAAGGAATACAAGAAACAATATTAGGAAAAAGAGTTAAACCATATAATATTATTTATGTAGATGATTATACAGAAGTAGCTAGTGTGTTTTCTTTAAATAAAGGCACTTATGGTACAATCATCCATGAATTTGGACATACACTAGGATATAAAGATTTATATAGATACAATTTACAAGAAAATAAACCAGTTGGCTTTTATGATATTATGGGAAACTATGTTGGATCAAACCCACAAAATTTATTAACTTACTTTACAAGTGAATATATGATAGAAACAAATTGGCATAAACCTTTAGAAACAATTAGTAAGACAACTAATAATATTACTTTATTTAAACCAGAATTTAAAGATGATAATGAAAAAAGAGCAATAAAAATACAGCCACATGCAGGAAGTAGTGAATATTTTATTATTGAATACCATGAAAAACAAGATACATATGAAACATATAGTGCAGATATGAGTGGAATTATTGTCTATCGTGTAAATGATAATAATAAAGATGTAGGAAATTCAACTAGTGGTAATAGTAATGGAACAAAAGATCATATATTTGTTTTTAGACCAAATGAACAAGTATTAGGAGAGGGAAAAGGAGATTTACAAAAGGCAACTTTAAATAATACACGTCCAATTTTGGGAAAAGAAATAGGAGTAAATAATAGTACACTATTCGACAATAAAACAATATATTATGCAGACGGCAGTAATTCAGGAATTGTTATTGAAGTTATATCTCAAACAGATAAATCTGTAACATTTAATATAACTCTTCCAGAAATAAAAGGAGAAGGTACAAAAATAAATCCATATTTAATTTATGATGTAAAGACGTTTTTATACTTAACAAAAGAAGAAACAAAAAATAAATATTATAAATTAATGAATGACTTAGATTTTGCAAATATAAATAATTATCCTAAAATTAACTTTAAAGGAAATTTAGATGGAAATAATAAAACATTAAAAAACATATCAAGTATTGGTACAGGAGTATTTTATAGTATAGGTGATTATGGTTTAAATTCAATTGTTGAGAACTTAAACATTGAAAATATAAATATAACTCCAGGAAATGGAGATTATCTTGGTGGCTTTGTAGCTGTTACAGAAAATGCAACATTAAGAAATATACATTTAAAATCAGGTTCTGTAAGAAATGTTATGGGATTAAATACTTCAAGCTCAACAGGAGGATTTGCAGGAAATGTGAATAATACAACAATTATTGATAACTGTTCAACTTCTCTTGATGTATCATCAGAAAAAAATGTAGGTGGATTTATTGGAATAAACATGAATGCTACAATAAAAAATAGTTATGCGAATGGGAAAATAACTGGAAATTCTAATGTAGGTGGATTTATTGGATTACAAGCTATCAATGATATAAAATATAATGTACCAGAAAATGCATATTATGATTATTCAAAAACTAAAATATCTAATGCTATTGGTAACTATGACAAATTTATGCATAATTTAAATATACTTTCAGAAAAAGATTTAGGAAAAGGAATTATTGGAATTTCTGTTCTTGAAAAAATAAATATAGATAAAGTAGGAGAAATAAGCTATAATGTGACAACAAATCCAAATACACCACTAAATTTTTTAATAACTTCAAGTGATCCTACAATTGTTAAATATACAAATGGAAAAATACAAGGATTAAAAAATGGAATAGCTAAAATTTATGTAGATTTAAAAATTGGAATACAAGTTATGAGGCTAGAAACTAATATTAATGTAACAAATGTAAATATACCAAATACTAGTAATATTTCTGAAGAAGAAGTATTAAATCATCTTGGACTAATAAAAAAAGATGGATATGTAATTGGTTTTAAATTAGGAAGTAGTGTATCTAGTATAAAACAGCATCTTTCAAGTTATCCAAATGTAAAACTTAGTAGTTTTAAAGATTCTTCTGGAAATGAAATTTCAAGTGGAACAATTTCAACAAATATGAAATTTACATTAACTTTCAACCAAAAACAATATAATTATATAGTTGTAATAAAAGGTGATGTAAATGGAGATGGACTAATATATGCAACGGATTATGTTAAGATAAAGAATCATATTATGGGAAAAGCAAAATTACAAGGAGCATATTTAAAAGCTGCTGATATAAATAATGATAATAATATATATGCAACAGACTATGTTAGAATAAAGAATTACATAATGGGAAAAGGAACTATTGAACAAAAATAATTTTTGTTTCTACTCATATTTGCACAAAACTTTGATAATACAAATCAAAAATTATATATATTTTAAAAATAAAATTAAGGTTTTTGGCTTTTTATTGAATATTGTATAATTAAATGCACGTTGTAGACATAAAAATATAGACACATAATTAAAAATCAAATAAAATGTTAGT